>JAWVDX010000122.1:0-3447 GCA_033857015.1 Gaiellaceae bacterium | reverse complement strand
AGCTGCGGCTCGTCCTCACCGGCACGGGCCACGACGAGGAGGCGGCGCCCGCGGGGGTCGAGAGCGCCGGGCACGTCCCGCTGGAGGAGCTCGTCTCGCTCTACCGCCGCGCCGCCTGCGTCGTCTTCCCGAGCCTCTACGAAGGCTTCGGCCAGCCGCCGCTCGAGGCGCTCGCCTGCGCCACGCCGGTCGCCTGCTCCGACATCCCGCCGCTGCGCGAGGTCTGCGGCGATGCTGCGGTCTTCTTCGACCCGACCGACGCGGAGGCGATCGCCGCCGGAGTCGAGTCCGCCCTCGAGCGGCGCACCGAGCTGAGCGCCGCCGGCCCGCCCCGCGCCGCCCGCTTCACCTGGAGCGAGAACGCGCGCCGGCACGAAGCGGTCTACCGCGAGCTCGCCGGGTGAGGCGCGTCCCGCCGCACTGGCGCAAGGCGCCGCTCACACTCCTCCACCACCGGCCCGTCCTTGCGGCGGTCGTCTTCGGCTCGTTCCTCGTCGCGCTGGCCGCTGCGTCGTCGCCCTTCTTCACCGCCGCGGCCGGCAGCGCGGCGCTGCGGGACAAGCTCCACGAGGTGACGCCGCTCGCCGCCGGGCTCGAGATCTCCTACATCTACGCCGGCGGCCGCTTCGGCTCGACCGAGCACCCCGTCGGGCTCCATACGGCGCGCCTCGACCGGACGTACCGCGGCCAGCTGCGGGGCGTCCCGCTCGTCGGGCCGCCGATCCTGACGACGATCGCGGGCCGCCTGCAGGTGACGCGCGTGAACGACTTCTCGGTGTCGGACAACGTCACGCTCGCCGCGCGCACCGGCGCCCTCGACCACGTGCGACGCCTCGCAGGCGATCCGCGCGCGCCGGGGATCTGGATCGCGGACACCGTCGCCGACACGCTGGACCTCGCGCCGGGCGGGCGGCTGCAGATCCAGGTGACCGACTCCGAAGGCGGCGCGAAGGTCGTCGTCGTGCCGGTCGCCGGGGTGTACGAGGCCCTGTGGCGGCGGACGCCCAGGCCTTACTGGGTCAACTTCACGCGCTTCATCTACCCGAGCGTCGGCCGGACGGACCGCTTCGACCCGGTGCTCCCCGCAACATTCGCGTTCGTGTCGCAGGCCTGGCTAGAGCGGCTCTACGCGAACGTCGACCCCGGCGGCGTCGAGCAGGACTGGGAGTTTCCCTTCACGACGAGCGCGCCGTTGCTCCCGGATGCGAAGCGCGTCGAGGGCGACCTCGTGCGGATCCGCTCGCGTCTCCGTGGCGAGCGCCAGCTGACCCGCGGCGAGGGCGCGGTCGCGACGACGGCGCTCCCGACCGCAGTCGGGCTCGCCGAGCAGACGATCGCCGGAGTCGAGCCGCCGACGCGGCTGCTCTCGGAGGCAGGCGCGCTCATCGCGCTCATCGTCGTTGGTGCGAGCGGGGTGTTCCTCGTGGCGCGCCGCCGATCGGAGGCGCGGGCGCTCTTCGCCCGCGGCGAGGCGGTCTCGTCGTTTGCGGCGCGGACGCTGCTCGAGGCGCTTCTCCCCTCGCTCGCAGGCGGAGCGCTAGGCCTTGCGGCGGCGCTCGCGCTCATACGCGTCTTCGAGCCGCGCGGGGCGGTCGACCCGGGGACGCTGGTGAACGGGACGCTCGCGGCCGCCGCCGGCGTCGGGGTCGGCCTGCTCCTGGTCGGGGCGAGCGCCGGAGTCGCGTTCGCCCGCCAGTACGAGGTGGGGCGGCGGACGCATCCGCTGCTGCGGCGGGCGCCCTGGGAGCTCGTGGCTCTCCTGCTCGGGCTTGTGCTGCTGCTGCGCCTGCGGCACGGCGGGGGACTGGCGCGCGACAAGGCGACCGGGATCTCGCATCCGTCGCTTGTCTCCTTTCTCGTCCCGCTGCTGCTCGTCGGCGGGACTGCGACACTCGTGGCCCGGCTCGGGACGCCGCCGCTCGGCCGCGCAGCCGCGCGCGCGTGGCGCCTCCCGCTCGCGGTGCACCTGGCGCTGCGCCGCCTGGCTGCCGGACGCGGGGTGCTGGCGCTGCTCGTCGTCACCTGCGCGGTCGCGCTGGGGCTGCTTCTCTACGCGCAGACGCTCGTCTCCTCGCTCCGGGAGAGCGTCCGTCAGAAGGCGTTCATCGCCGCGGGCAGCGACGCGCAGGGGACCGTGGATGCCTCGCAGCCGGCGCCGGCGCGCTTCCGCTTCCCCGTCACGCGCGTGGAGCTCGCCTTCGGCGGCGGGCGGATCGGCTCCGAGGACGGCGACCCCGTCGACATCGCGGCGATCGACCCGGCGACCTTCGAGAGGGCGGTGCACTGGTACTCCTCGTGGGGGCCGCCGCTCGCAAGCTTGCTGCCGCGGCTCGACGAGCCGGGCCCGCTGCACATCCTCGTCACGGGAAAGCCCATCCCGCTGAGCCGGCTCAGCGTCGGCACGCGCCAGATCCCGGTAACCGTCACCTGGGTGCACGCATTCCCAGGGATGACCGCGAACGCGCCGCTCGTCGTCCTGTCGAAGCGGGCGCTCGCGCGGCGCATCGGCGCGGACACGCTCGACGTCCAGTGGGCCGAGCTCTGGGCAAAGGGCCCGACCGACGAGGTCGTCGCGGCACTCAGGGCGCGACCCGCGGAGGCGTTCTACACGACGACCGCCGTGGCGTTCTCGGACAACCCCAACGTCGCGCTCGCGCTGCGCACCTTCGGCTTCATGCGCGCGCTCGGCATCGCAGCCGGCGCGCTCGCGCTCTTCTGCATGCTCCTCTACCTGCTGGCGCGGCAGCGCGCGCAGACCATCGCGACGGCGTTCGGCCGCCGGATGGGGCTCGCGCGGGTGACCGCCGCAGCGTCGCTCGCGCTCGAGCTCGGCGCGATCCTCGCGGTCGCGTTCGTCGTCGCGACAGGCGGTGCGCTGCTTGCCGCGGGCAGCGTCGTCGGGCACTCGGATCCGCTGCCGCTCCTGCCGCCGTCACCGGTGTTCGCTGCGCCGTGGCTCAGCCTCGTCGTGCTCATCCTCCTCCTGGGCTGCGTCGCGGCGATCGGCGGCGTCGTCGCGAGCCGGCGGCCGCGCGACGAGGCGCTCGTGGAGGCGATCCGCCTTGAGTGAGCTCGCCCTCTGCCAGGGCCTGACGAAGGAGTACGCGACGACCGCCGGCCGGGTCGAGGCGCTGCTCGACGTCGACGCAGCGTTCGCGCGCGACCGGATCACCGCCGTCGTGGGCCCGTCGGGGAGCGGGAAGTCGACGCTGCTCCGGCTCCTCGCCGGGCTGGAGCGGCCGACGCGCGGCAGCGTCGCGGTCGACGGCCAGGAGCTCGGAGCGCTGACCGCAGGCGAGCTCCGGGCGGTGCGCCACGACCGGGTCAGCTTCGTGGCCCAGCGCCCCGCCGAGAACTTCCTCGCGCACCTGACGATCGCGGAGCACATCCTCCTACCGGGCGGCGCCGACGAAGAACGCGCGGCGGAGCTCTTCGAGCGGCTCGGCC
>JAWVDX010000121.1:0-10097 GCA_033857015.1 Gaiellaceae bacterium | reverse complement strand
TAGTTGACGAAGACCTTGTCCTTGCCGGTGCCGTAGAGGAAGTAGCCCTGCTGCGCCTCGGTCAGCTCCCGCCAGGGCGTGTCGAGGTCGATCTCGTAGCGCTCGGCGATCGCCTGGAAGATCGCGTCGTAGAAGTTCGAGCTCGCGATTGCCCACGGCACGAGGGCACCGTCCGAAAGGGACAGCGACGGGTCGGGGACGAGCAGGTCGGGGTCGATCTCCTGCTGGGCGCCGAGGCCGGTGCAGCGCGGGCAGGCACCGTGCGGCGAGTTGAAGGAGAAGATCCGCGGCTCGAGCTCCGGGAGGCCGACGCCGTGCTCCGGGCAAGCGAAGTTCTCGCTGAAGGCCAGGGTCTCGCCGTCGACCACGTCGATGTGCACGAGCCCCTCGGCGAGCTGCGTCGCCGTCTCGATCGACTGCGTCAGCCGCGTGCGCAGGTCCTCCTTCATGACGAGGCGGTCGACGACCACCTCGATCGTGTGCTTGAACTTCTTGTCGAGGATGATCTCCTCCTCGAGCAGGCGCTCCTCGCCGTCGACCTTGACGCGCGTGAAGCCCTCGCGGCGCAGCTCCTCGAGGACGTCGCGGAACTCGCCCTTGCGGTCGCGCGCCACCGGCGCATTGACGGTGAAGCGCGTCCCCTCGGGCAGCCGCAGCACCTGGTCGACGATCGCGTCGAGCGATTGCCCCGCGATCGGCCGCCCGCAGATCGGGCAGTGCGGCCGCCCCGCACGCGCGTAGAGCAGCCGCAGGTAGTCGTAGATCTCCGTGACCGTGCCGACCGTCGAGCGCGGATTGCGCGACGTCGTCTTCTGGTCGATCGAGATCGCCGGCGAGAGCCCGTCGATATGGTCGACGTCGGGCTTCTCCATCATCTGGAGGAACTGGCGCGCATACGCAGAGAGCGACTCGACGTAGCGACGCTGCCCTTCCGCGTAGATCGTGTCGAAGGCGAGCGAGGACTTCCCCGAGCCGGAGAGCCCGGTGATGCAGATCAGCCGATTCCGCGGCAGGCGGACGGTGATGTCCTTCAGATTGTGCTCGCGGGCCCCGTGGACGACGAGCTCTTCAGCAGCCATTCGGTCAGTCTAGCCACCGCTTGCCGATCGAACAAGTGTTCCCCTTCAACCGGCTGACCCAGCTGGATAGAGTCGCCGCATGCTGGCCGCGCCCGCCTACGGAATGAAGCGCTTCGCGCTCATCCTCGCGGCGGCAACAGCAGCCTGCACGGCGACGGGAGTCGCCTGGGCGCTGCTCCGCGATCGCCCGATCGCGCACGCTATCGGCGCCTTCCTGTACATCGGCGCGACGCTGATCATCGGCACCGCGGTGGGCGGCGGAAGCACGGTGCAGCTGCGGTCCGGCGAGGCATCCCCTAGCTGGCAGCTCCGGCACCAGCAGGAGAAGAGCCGCGCGATCTCGGACGGGTTCTGGCTCATCCCGATCGGCATCCTGCTGATCGCCCTCGGCTTCGTCGTCCAGCAGTACCTTTAGGCCGTGTCTGAGCACTTCTTGTTCGCGCTCAAGCGCGCTGCGCTCATCTACGCGGCGATCGCGGCGCCGCTCTGCGTGGCAGGCCTGGTCTGGGCGATCGTCGACCACCACCGCGTCGGCTTCACGGTGCCGGTGCTGTACTTCATCGCGGCGGCGCTGCTCGCCGGAGGAGCCGCCTTCGGGAAGAGCAGCAGTCGGGACGAGCACCGCCTGATGCCGATCAAGCAGCGCCGCGAGGCCTTCTCGACGCAGATGTGGCTCTTCGCCGTCGCGCTCGCGCTCGGCTGCACCGCGCTGCTCCTCCAGCAGCTCCTCTAGGAGGCGAGCCGCTCGACGAGCCGCGACAGCTCGCGCGGCTGCGGGACGCAGCTCACCTCGAGGTCGCCGGCGAAGAGCGTTCCGTAGCCGAGCAGCCGTCCGAGGAGGCTCTGCTCCACCTCGACCGTGCCCATGCGGGCGAACCGCACCGTCGCCTCGCGGTGATGCAGAATCCCGGTCGAGACGAGCAGCCGCTCGCGCGTGACCACGAGCCGCGTCGCCTCCCAGCGCCACACGCAGCGGAACGCGAGGAACACCGCCACGCCGATCAGCACGCCCGCGAGCAGCGAGGCCGGCCAGGGCAGGAGCAAGGCGGCCACGCCGGCGAGCGCAACGGCGAGCGCGCGCAGCAGCGGGGCGACGAGGACGATCCCGTGTCGCCGCGACTCCAGCAGGACGTGCTCCTCGTCGGCGGCGCGCATGGGCTGGGTGAATTCGCCGCGCCGTGTGTTTCTCCTGCGTTTTGGGGAAGGTGGACGCATGCCGAGCGCGGGGACTCAGAGGCGCCTGCCGATGTCCGAGTTCGCTCGCCGGGTGGTCGTCGCGACGCTCATCGTCATCGCGCTGGTCACGGGCGCCGTCGTGCTCTGGCAGGTGCGCGAGGTGCTCGCCCTCCTCTTCATCGCGTTCACGCTGGCGGCGGCGATGCGGCCCGGGATCGAGGCGCTCAACCGCCACGGCGTCCCGCGCGGAGCCGGCCTCGCCATCCACTACGTCGCGATCCTCGGGCTGATCATGCTCGCCCTCTGGCTCGTCGTCCCGCGCGCGATCACCCAGGTCGACCTCGCGGTGAACGGCAACCAGATCGGCAACGCGGCCAAGCACTCCACGGGCGTCAAGCACGACGTCCTGGTGGCGGTGCAGAAGCGGCTCGACAACCTGCCCAAGGCGGGAACGCTGATCCACCGGGGCTTCGGCATCACGAAGGTCGCGATCGAGGTGCTGGTCGCGACGCTCTTCGTGTTCGCGAGCGCCGCCTACTGGATCTTCGAGCGGGAAGCCGCGGTGAACCTCGTCGCGAGCCTCGTCGCGCGGCCCAACCGGAAGAAGGTCCGGGACACCTGGCACCTGATCGACCTCAAGCTGGGCGCGTACGTGCGCGGGCAGCTCCTGCTGATCACGATCGTGGCCACGGTGCTCTCCACGGGGTTCTTCTTCGTCGACGAGCCGTACTGGCTCCTCGTGGGCGTCTTCGCCGGCTTCGTGGAGATCATCCCCGTCGTCGGGCCGCTCGCCGCCGGGGCGACCGCAGTCGGCGTGGGCCTCACCTCGTCGGTGCAGACCGGAATCCTCGCCGGGGTGGTCGTCTTCGCGATGCGGATGCTGCAGGACTACGTGATCGTCCCGCGCGTCATGGGCAACGTCGTCGGCATCTCGCCGCTCGTCGTCCTCGTCGCGGCGCTCAGCACGTCATTGGTCTTCGGCGGTGCCGCCGTCGTTCTGGCCGTCCCGCTCGCCGCGGTGATCGTCACGCTCGTCGACGTGATCGTCCGCGACAAGGACCCGTCGGAGGAGGACGTCCCGACGGTGCTCTTCACCTCCGACGAGGAGTAGGCGCTAGGCCTTCCGCGTAGCGCAAAGTCTGAGCGTGCTCTCGGGCGACGCTGGGCGTGCGGGCCGGAGGGCACAGTGCTCGGCACGGGGCCGGAGAGCACCGTGCGGTCAGCGGCGTCAGCTGGACGCAGGGTCAGCGGCGAGTGCGCGCTCAGGCTTTGCGCCAGCGGCCGAAGACGAGACCGCCGAGGGTGAAGCCGAGGCCGAACGTGCCGACTGCGAAGCCGCTGACCGCGATCGCCTTGCGCCAGGTGGAGAGCCGCTCCCAGTGCGAGAGCGCCTCCTGCTCCTCGGTCGTCAGCGACTCGCCGCGGCGCTTCTTGCGCAGGGCGCCGCCGGCCCGGAGACCGAGATACAGGTCGTCGAATATCTCTGGTGACTCGTCCACAATGACCTCAGTGTATAGGGTGATTCGCCCGTGAAGACCAGGCTCCTTCACCTTTCCGACCTGCATCTGGGCGCAAACGACCGGCCGGAGATCGAGCCCGCGCTGCGCAGCCTGATCGAGCGCGTCCAGCCCGCCGCGATCGTGGCAAGCGGCGATCTCACCCACCGCGGCACGCGGGCCCAGCACGAACGTGCGGGGGCGTTCCTGCGCAGCTTCGACCTGCCGGTCGTCGCGATCCCGGGAAACCACGACATCCCGTACAGCTTCCCGGCCCGCTTCACGCGACCCTGGGCCGAGTTCGACCGCGTGTGGGAGACGACCCAGCCCCTCTTCCAGCAGGAGGGGCTGCTCGTCGTCGGGCTCAACTCCGTGCGCCCCTGGCGCCATCAGTCGGGGCGGATCCGTCCCGCGCAGCTCGAGCGCGCAGCGACGCTCCTGCGCGCGGCCGCGCCGCACGACCTGCGCGTCGTGACGCTCCACCATCACCTGCTCGGCGCGCCGTGGCGGGCGCGGCGCAAGCGGCCGGTCGCCCAGCGCAACCGGGTTCTGGGGGCGCTCGTCGACGCGGGCGCCGACCTCATCCTCGCGGGCCACATCCATCAGGGCGCCGTGAGCGAGCGCCACGAGTTCGAGCTCTCCTTCGGCAACGAGCGCACCGTCGTGATCTCGATCGCGCCGGGCCTCGGCCAGCCGAGGCCGCACCGCCGCGGCGAGGCGCGCGGGCTGCACGTCTACGCGCTCGACGCGGAGGAGCTCATCGTCGAGACGTACGTGTGGCGCGAGGCGCTGGACGACTGGGGTCTGACGGCTGAACGCCGCTTCCCGCGCGGGACGCAGCCCATCGCTCGCGTCGCAGCGCCTCGATGATGCGAGCTGGGGCCGGCCCCCCGACCTTGCCCCAGCTTCGCAATCCCCCCTTGCTTCAGAAGCGTGTTGCGGGTGTGCGCTCGCCGGGCAGGAACCGCCCCACGATCGCCACCAGGATCACTGCCACGATGATCCCCACGACGAATTGTACCCAACCCGTCGAGAAGATCAGGCCGGCGACCACGAGCGAACCGATGCCGAGCACGATCGTGAGCAGCATCCCCATCGGATCCTTGCCCGGATGGAACAGCCGCCCCAACGAGCCGACGATTGCCCCCACGATGATGAGCCATACCCAGTGCATGGGGGCCGTATTCCGCGCGCGTTCCGTTACCAAACTACGCCTGGGCGAAAGCTTGAAGCTCCCGCCGTAGCTCCTTGATCTCGTCGCGCAGCTTCGCGGCGTACTCGAAGCGCAGCTCCTCGGCGGCGACGAGCATCTCCTCCTCGAGCGTGATCGCGAGCTTCTCGAGCTCCTCGCGCGTCATGCCCTCGACGTCGTGCCCCTTGCCGCGGCGGCGCTTCCCCGGGACGTGCGGCGCGTCGAGCTGGAGGAACTCGGCGATGTCAGACACCCCCTTGACGATCTGCACCGGGGTGATCCCGTGCTCCTCGTTGTAGGCGAGCTGGGTCGTGCGGCGGCGGTCCGTCTCCTCGAGCGCCCCCTTGATCGCCTCGGTCATCTTGTCCGCGTACAGCAGCACGCGTCCGTTCAGGTTGCGGGCGGCGCGCCCGATCGTCTGGATCAGCGCCACCTTGCCCCGCAGGAAGCCCTCCTTGTCCGCATCGAGGACGGCCACGAGGGACACCTCGGGGAGGTCGAGGCCCTCGCGTAGGAGGTTGACGCCGACCAGGACGTCGTAGTCGCCGAGGCGCAGCTCACGGATGATCTGGATCCGCTCGAGCGTGTCGATCTCCGAGTGCAGGTAGCGCGCCTTGACCCCGGACTCGAGCAGGTAGTCGGTCAGGTCCTCGGACATCTTCTTGGTCAGCGTCGTCACGAGCACGCGCTCGCCGACCGCCTCGCGCAGCTTGATCTCGTTGAGGAGGTCGTCGATCTGGTTGTGCGTCGCGCGCAGCTCGACCTCCGGGTCGACGATGAAGGTCGGGCGGATCAGCTGCTCGACGACCCGCGTCGAGTTGCGGAGCTCGTACGCACCCGGCGTCGCCGAGACGAAGACCAGCTGCGGCACCTTCTCGAGGAACTCGTCGAAGCGCAGCGGCCGGTTGTCGAGCGCCGAAGGGAGACGGAAGCCGTGGTCGACGAGCGTCTGCTTGCGCGACCTGTCCCCTTCGTACATGCCGCCGACCTGCGGGATCGTCTGGTGCGACTCGTCCACGAAGACGACGTAGTCGGACGGGAAGTAGTCCAGCAACGTGTGGGGCGCGGAGCCGGCGGGGCGCCCGTCCAGGATCCGCGAGTAGTTCTCGATCCCGTTGCAGAAGCCGAGCTCGCGCATCATCTCGAGGTCGTACTCGGTGCGCTGCCGGATGCGGTGCGCCTCGAGCAGCCGCCCCTCCGCCTCGAAGGCCTTCACCTGCTCGTTCATCTCGTGGCGGATCTCGCCCACCGCGCGCTCGACGGTCGGCTTCGACGTGACGTACTGGGTCGCGGGGAAGACCGTGAGGTTGTCGAGCTTCGCATAGACCTCGCCGGTGAGCGGGTCGAAGTGGGTGATCTGCTCCACCTCGTCGCCGAAGAAGCTGATCCGGTACGCCGTCTCGGAATGGGCGGGCTGCACCTCGAGGATGTCGCCCTTCACGCGGAACCGCCCGCGCCCGAGCAGGGTGTCGTTGCGCGCGTACTGGATGTCGACGAGCTTGCGCAGGACGAGGTCCCGGTCCTGCTCCTCCCCGACGGCGAGCATGACGATCTTCTCCTTGTACTGCTCCGGCGAGCCCAGGCCGTAGATGCAGGAGACCGAGGCGACGATGATCGTGTCGCGGCGGGTCAGGAGGTTCGAGGTCGCGGCGTGGCGCAGGCGGTCGATGTCGTCGTTTCGGGACGAGTCCTTCTCGATGTAGAGATCCGCCTGCGGGACGTAGGCCTCGGGCTGGTAGTAGTCGTAGTAGGAGACGAAGTACTCGACCGCGTTCTCGGGGAAGAACTCGCGGAACTCGTTGCAGAGCTGCGCCGCCAGGGTCTTGTTGTGCGCGATCACCAGGGCGGGGCGCTGGGTCTGCTCGATGACCCAGGCCATCGTCGCGGTCTTACCGGTGCCGGTCGCGCCGAGAATGGTCTGGAAGCGGTCGCCGGCGTCGATCCCCTTGGAGATCTCGGCGATCGCCTTGGGCTGGTCGCCCATCGGCAGGTAGCCGGAATTGGTCTTGAGCGGCGGCATCGCTTACAGCCTAGCGGGAGGGTTAGTGCCTCTCCGGAGTGCGCAGAACCAGCACATGGCGACAACCGAGGAGCGGGCGCAGGCCGTCCCGGAAGGCCGCGCCGAGCCGCGGCCACCCTACGAGGCGTACGCCGCGATCACCGTCACGTTCGCCGGGCTGCTCGCCGCTGCGAGCGCGCTCGGGCGGTTGCGCGACCGGGAGCCGGGCGCGCACAGCTGGCTCGACCTGACGGCCTTGACGCTGGCGACCTTCAAGGCGTCGCGCACCATCGCGCGGGACGAGGTGACGAGCTTCGTGCGGGCGCCGTTCGTCGAAGGGGATGCGCACGAGGGTGGCGAGCACCCGGTCGAGACGGGTGACTTCCACCAGGCGATCGGCGAGCTCGTGACCTGCAGCCGCTGCATCGGCACCTGGGTCGCGGCCGCGCTCGGGACCGCCCAGCTGCTGACGCCGCGCTTCGGGCGCCTCCTGACCTGGACGCTCTGTGCCGCCGGCGCGAACGACTTCGCCCAGGCCGCCTTCACCGCGCTGACGGCCAAGGCGAACACAATGGAGGGAGGGCGCTAGCAGGACCCCGGAGTACGATTCGATCTCCCGTTGCGCCGCCTCGTCCTGCCTCTGCTCGCTCTGTTCATCCTCTCGCCTGCGGCGAGCGCGGGCCCGCACGCGCGCAAGGAGCCGCTCCCGGTCATCAGCGGGCTGAGCGTCGGGAACGGGGGCTTCCCCTGGGGCAACGACGGCAAGCTCCTGACGACGATCAGCTTCGGCGGAGACACGTTCCGGCACGCCGCGACGATCCGCTTCCACCTCTCCAAGCGCGCCCGCGTCCAGATCCAGATCACCCGCACGGTGCGCGCGCCCTACCCGGTGTGGCAGCAGTCGCTGGAGCTGCAGCGCGGGTGGCACAGCTTCGACTGGGCGCCGGCGAAGCCGGTCTCCCCGCGCACCTACCTCGTCCGCATCACGGCGATCGACGCCATCGGCCAGCGGTCGATCTACGGGGCGCGCAGCCTGCTGGGCTCGCTGCGGAGCGAGCAGCCGACACCCGTGATCCGCGTGCTCGGGATCGACGCCGGCTTCGGCGCGCCGAGCTACGGGCCGAACGAGATCGCCTCGCTCTCGGTCGCCGCCGACGTGCCGAGCCTGACGGTGCAGTTCTTCCAGTCCGGCGTGGAGCACGCCTTCACCACCGCGGCGAACGTGATGAGCGGGCTGCCGGTGGGCGATCCGGTGACCGTCGACTGGCGGCTCTGGCGCGACTCCTCGCACCCGCTGCGGCTCTGGATCGGCGCCTGGCCGAGCGGGCTCTACTTCGCGAAGCTGACCGGCCCCAACGGGGAGGTCGGCTACGCCCCGTTCGTGGTGCGTCCGCTCACCCTCGGGGAGCACCGGGTCGCCGTCGTGCTGCCGACGATGACCTGGCAGGCGTACAACTTCCGCGACGACGACGGCGACGGCTGGGGCGACACCTGGTACGCGGGGCCGCCGAACCGGACGGTGCGCATGGGGCGGGCCTTCCTCAACCGTGGCGTGCCGCCCCATTTCGCCAAGTACGACCTCGGCTTCCTGCACTGGCTGGCCTGGTCGGGCAAGTCCGTGGACTTCCTCGCCGACGCCGACCTCGATCGCATCGCCGACGGGCAGGGCCTCGCCAACCGCTACGACCTGATCGTCTTTCCGGGCCATACCGAGTACGTGACGCAGCACATCCGCGACGTCGTGCAGCGCTATCGCGACCTCGGTGGCAACCTCATGTTCCTCGCGTCGAACAACTTCTTCTGGAAGGTCACGGAGACCGGGCCGCTGTTGACCCGCATCGCGCTGTGGCGCGCGGCCGGCCAGCCGGAGGCCTCGCTCCTCGGCGCCCAGTACCTCGCGAACGACGAAGGGCAGACGTTGTGGCCCTACGTCGTGACGAGCGAGCTGACGGCGCCGTGGTTGTGGACGGACACGCAGCTCCACAACGGGGATACGTTCGGCTTCGGCTTCGGGATCGAGATCGACGCGACGACGAAGGACTCGCCGCCCGGGACGCTGGTGCTGGCGAACATCCCGGCGATCTACGGCCCCGGCTACACGGCGCAGATGACCTACTACGAGACGCCGAAGGGCGCGAAGGTGTTCTCCGCCGGGACGATGAACTTCGGCGGCTCAGCCACGCGCTGGCCGCAGAAGAAGCTGCTCGACAACCTGTGGGCGAGGCTGTCGGTGCCGTGAGCGGCGCAGCTAGCCGCTGAAGTAGGCCCGCCGGTAGATCTTCTTCGCGTGCTCGACCTTCTCGACGTAGGCGCGCGTCTCGGAGAACTGGATGTCCTCACCCCTGGCCCGCCACTCGTCGACGTTGCGCTGGCCCGCGTTGTAGGCGGCGAGCGCGAGCCGCTCGTCGTGGTACTTCTCCAGCAGGTGGCGCAGGTACCAGGCGCCGTAGCGGACGTTGATCTCCGGGTTGTAGAGGTCGCTGACCCGGAAGCTCGCGCCGCCGGTGTGGATCGCGATCCCCTTGGCCGTGTCGGGTTGCAGCTGCATGAGCCCGATCGCGCCGGTCGGGGACTTGGCGTCCGCGTTGAACTTGCTCTCCTGGTAGATCACCGCCGCGAGCAGCGCCGGGTCGAGCTTGTAGTTGCGCGCGTGGCTGACGACGATCGTGCGGTAGCCCAGCGGATACCAGAGGCGCGCCCACCAGGCCGGCTCGGTGCGCTGCAGGTAGAGGAACGCCCCGCCGAGCACGGCCAGGACGGCGAGGATCCGGGTGAGGCGGATCATCCGCTCCGCTCGGTGCGGAGCGTGTCCATGACCTCCCTGACGAACCGGTCGAGGTCGTCGAGGCTGCCGTCGTTCACGTAGACGAAGTCCGCCTTCTTGGCCTTGTCCCGGTCGGGCTGGAGCCGCTGCTCGCGCGGCTCGGTCTCGAAGGCCTTGCGGGCCTTGCGCAGGCCGAGGGGGGCGGTGACGAGGACGACCTTGTCGAAGCGCTCCTCGGAGCCGACCTCGTAGAGAAGCGGCACCTCGGTCACGCAGACCTCCGGGGCGGTGTCGAGCGTGCCCAGCCATTCGCGCCAGCGCAAGTACTCCGCCGCGACGCGCGGGTGGAGGAGCGCCTCGAGGAACTGCAGCGCCTCCGCGTCGGCGAAGA
>JAWVDX010000120.1:0-16588 GCA_033857015.1 Gaiellaceae bacterium | reverse complement strand
GAGGGCCGCATGCAGCGGGCCGGCGGCAGCGCCGTCGTCACGACCGCACCGGGCGAGGGCACCGAGGTCGAGCTGAGGCTGCCGCGATGAAGCGCCGCGTCGTGCTCGTCGACGACCACGGGCTCTTCCTCGCCGGTGTGCGGGCCGAGCTCGGCGACGCCGTCGAGGTCGTCGGCGAGGCGGGCACCGTCGCGGACGCCGTGCCGCTGATCAAGAAGCTCGACCCGGACGTCGTCCTCCTCGACGTGCACCTGCCGGACGGGAGCGGCGACGCGATCATCAACCAGGTCGCCCCGGAGCGTCCCGGCGTGAAGTTCCTCGCGCTGTCCGTCTCGGACGCTGCGGAGGACGTCATCGCCGTCATCCGCGCCGGTGCGCGCGGCTACGTCACGAAGACGATCGCCGGCGACGAGCTCGCGGCCGCGATCGAGCGGATCGCGGAAGGCGACGCGGTGTTCTCGCCGCGGCTCGCCGGCTTCGTCCTCGACGCGTTCCGCTCGGGGGTCGAGGTCGGCACGAGCAGCGAGCTCGACGAGCTGACCCCGCGCGAGCGCGAGGTGCTGCAGCTGATCGCCCGCGGCTACATGTACAAGGAGATCGCCGCCCGGCTCCACCTGTCGGTCAAGACGATCGAGAGCCATGTCTCCAACGTGCTTCGCAAGCTGCAGCTCTCGACGCGGCACGAGCTCACGCGCTGGGCCACCCAGCACCGGCTCGTCTGAGGTTTGCATCACAAACTAGTTGACAGCGATCCGCTCGTCCGTTAGGTTTGCGCTACCAACCTGTTTGGATCGCGAACGAAGGGACACGGAACGATGGAACGCAAGGCACTCGAGACGGCCGGAGCGAGCTACTACACCCTCAGAGGGCTGTTCGGGATCCCGCTCGGCGCGCTCCTCGTGTGCGCCGGGCTCGGGAATCTCGCGTGGGGCCCATTCCGCCATCTCTGGGTGTTCTGGGCGGCGGTCGCGGTCGTGGCGCTCGTCTCCTTCTGGATCATGCGCTACTACCGCGACAGCTACGGGCGCGTGACGCAGTCCCGTCGGCACCAGACCAAGGTCGCCGTTCTCACCGCGCTCGGTGCGCTCATGATCTGGGGCGGCATGACCCTCGACTGGAAGGCCGACCTCCCCGTCGACGCGACGGCTGCCTCCTTCGCCGCGGTCATGCTCGTCTACTACGCGGCCACGGTGGGGCCGAGGCGCCACCACGCGGTGATCTGGGGCTCGTTGCTCCTGACCGGCCTGGTGCCGCTGTGGGGCGACGTGAGCGGGGACAGCAAGATCAACGGCGGTCTCATCCTCCTGGGCCTCGTGACGATGACCTCCGGCCTCTTCGACCACCTCGCGCTCAAGCGCGCCTTCGCGCATGGCTGAGCCGGCGGAGGGGCTCGTCCTCGACCGACTGATCCACGAGCCGGGGCGCCTTGCGATTCTCACTGTGCTCTCCTCGGTGAAGGCGGCGGACTTCGTCTTCCTCCAGCGGGCGACCGGGCTCACGAAGGGGAACCTCTCGAGCCATCTCACGAAGCTGGAGGAGGCGGCGCTCGTCACGATCGAGAAGCGCTTCGTGCGCAAGCTGCCGAACACCAACGTCGCGCTCACCGCACTCGGCAGGAAGCGGATCGCGGCCCACTGGGAGCAGCTGGAGAGGCTCCGGAGCCTCTCCGAGGCGTCCGCTCAGCCCGAGTAGGCGCCGGCGCGCGCTGCGGCGTTCGCCTGGGCGCGCTCGAGGTACGCCTGCTGCGCCGCCTCGACGTTCGCCGGGTCGCCGCGCCACGCGTTCAGCGCCGCCGTCTGGAGCGCGCGCCCGTACGAGAAGGAGAGCTCCCACGGATGCGGGCCGAGGCGGTTCAGCGCGTCGAGGTGCACCGTCGCGTCCTCGTCGGTCTGGCCGCCGGAGAGGAAGACGATCCCCGGCACGGCGGCGGGCACGTGGCGGCGCAGGCAGCGCAGCGTCCACTCGGCGACGTCGTCGACTCCGGCGCGGCCCTGCGCTTCGTAGCCGGACAGCACCATGTTCGGCTTCAGGAGCATCCCCTCGAGCTCGACCCGCTGGTCGTGCAGCTCCGTGAAGACGGCCTCCAGCACGCGGCCCGTGACGCGAAAGCTGCGCTCGATCGTGTGCGTCCCGTCCTGCAGCACCTCCGGCTCGACGATCGGGACGAGCCCCGCCTCCTGGCAGAGCGCCGCGTAGCGGGCGAGCGCGTGGGCGTTCGTCCAGACGCAGTACTGGCTCGGCAGGGTGTCCGCGATGGAGTAGGTCGCGCGCCACTTGGCGAAGCGCGCGCCGAGCTCGCGGTACTCGGCGAGCCGCTCGCGCAATCCGTCGAGCCCCTCGGTGATCGTCTCGCCGGGCGCGTTCGCGAGCGGCTTCGCGCCCAGGTCGACCTTGATCCCGGGGATGACGCCCTTCTCCGCGAGCAGCTTCGGGAAGGGGACGCCGTCGCGCGTGCTCTGGCGGAGCGTCTCGTCATAGAGAATCACGCCGCTGATCGCCTCCTCCGCGCCGGCTGCGGTGAAGAGCAGCTCGCGATAGGCGCGGCGCGACTCCTCGGTGGGCTCGACGTCGATCGTGGCGAAGCGCTTGGCGATCGTGCCGCCGCTCTCGTCCGCGGCCAGGATGCCCTTTCCCGGGGCGACGAGGGCGCGTGCGGTGCTCTCGAGCTCGTCCATGCGCCACGCTGTACCCACTCCGCCGTTTTGCATAGCCTCGGGCGATGGCGGATGTGGCCTACATGCCTGCGGGTGAAGCGCCGCGCGCTCCGAACCCGGTGCTCGGCTACGCGATGGTCATCGGCGCCGCGACGCTCTGGGCCGTCAACGGGACGGTCTCGAAGATCATCCTCGGCACGGGACCGTCGACCTGGCAGGTCGCCCAGCTCCGCGTGACGGGCGCGGCGCTCGTGCTCGTCCTCGTGCTCGGACTCGCACGACGCGATCTCCTGCGCGTGACCCGCCGCGACCTGCCGATGCTCGCGCTCTTCGGCGTCGCGGGCCTGACCTTCGTCCAGCTCTTCTACCTGTTCGCGATCCGCCGGCTGCCGATCGGGGTCGCGCTGCTCGTGCAGTACCTGGCGCCGGTGCTCGTCGCGCTGTACGCGCGCTTCTTCGCTCACCAGCACGTGCGCTCGCGCATGTGGGCTGCGCTGGCGCTCGCGCTCACGGGGCTCGTGCTCGTGCTGCGCGTCTGGTCCGGGGTGACCTTGGATCGGACCGGCCTCGCCGCGGCGCTCGCCGCCGCGCTCGCCTTCGCGCTGTACATCCTGCTCGCCGAGCGGGCGGTCACTCGCCGGCACCCGGTGTCGCTCCTCACCTTCGGACTGCTGTTCGCGACGCTCTTCTGGGCGCTGGCCCAGCCCCTGTGGCGCTTTCCCTTCGGGGAGCTGACCGCATCCGTCTCGCTCCAGGGGCACCTCGGCGACGTGCATCTCCCGCTCTTCGTGCTCGCTCTCGCGATGATCGTGCTCGGCACGGTGGTGCCGTTCGCGCTCCTCGTCACAGCGCTCCAGCACGTGAGCGCGACCAGTGCCGGGCTTGTCGCGATGCTCGAGCCGGTCGTGGCGACGCTCGTCGCGAATCTCTGGCTCGGCGAGACGCTCAGCCCGGTGCAGCTGGCCGGGGGAGCGGTCGTTCTCGTGGCGGTCGCGCTCGCGCAGACGGCGCGCTAGCGATTTGACACTCCGCGGAGTCCAGGCTACGTTTCCGCATCCCTGCGTTACGATTTCTAGGCAAGACTCTCGCTGTTTGCGTCCTTTCCTGCGTTTTCGCGGCGCAAGCTGCTGCGACCACGCTCTCCCGTTCGGAGATGGCGCTGCTCGACGCGATGAACCGTGTGCGGACCGCCCACGGGCTCAAGCCGCTGGTCGCCGACGCCCGGCTCGAGTCTGCGGCGCGCGGGCATTCGGAGTGGATGCTGCGCACGGGGCAGCTGTCGCACGAGGGCTTCGTCCGCCGGATCGCGCACTCGCGCGCGGCGGGGCCGACCTTCGGTGAGGACCTCGCCTGGGGGACCGGCTCCCTGGGGAGCCCGGCCGCGATCGTCGATGCCTGGATGGCCAGCCCCTCGCATCGCCGGAACCTGCTGCGCCCCGGCTTCCACCGCGTCGGGCTGGGTCAGCTCACGGGCTCCTTCGCCGGGCATCCGCAGGCCGTCGTCGTGACGGCCGACTTCGCCGGCCGCTAGTCCTGCATTAGCGCGCGGAGCTCGGCGAGCTTCTCGCCGCGGAGCTCGTCGCGCTCGCCGCGCTCGAGCCGCTCCAGGAGCGCCTCGACGAGCGGAGCCAGCTGGAGTGGGTTGAACGGCTTCGTCACGTAGTCGACGCCGCCGATGTCGAGCCCACGCGCACGGTCGCGGAACTCCGCCCGTGCCGTCAGGAAGATGATCGGGATGTCGCGCGTGCGCTCCTCGTCCAGCAGCCGCTCGGCGACCTGCCACCCGTCGAGCTGGGGCATCATCACGTCGAGCAGGATCACGTCCGGCTGCTCGTCGCGGGCCTTCTCGATCCCGCTCGGCCCGTCCTCGGCCTCGAGCACGTTCATGCCCTCGGCCTCCAGGTTGACCCGGCAGAGCAGCCGGATCGGGGCCTCGTCGTCGATGATCAGCACCTTCGTCATCGCGCGCGTCGCCCGGGTCGGGGGAGCGTTCTCCAGTGGGTCGGTGGTCGTCGGGGGGTCCACGGCAGGGTCTGGGTATACCCAACATGCACGGGATTCACTCCTCCCGCCCCGACGAAACGCCTGCAAGTGGCAGCTCGAAGACGAAGCTGGCCCCTTCTCCCTCGGCGGACTCGACCCAGATGCGGCCGCCCATCGCCGTGACGAGGCCGCGCGCGATGAAGAGCCCGAGGCCTGTCCCGCCGCCGTTCCCACTGCTCGTCCCGCGGTAGAACTTGCGGAAGATGCGCTCCTGCTCGGCCTCGGCCACGCCGACGCCCTGGTCGCTGACGCGGAGCTCGACGAGGTCGCTGCGCCGCCGTGCGGCGACAGTCACGGTGCCGCCCCGGGGCGAGAACTTCACGGCGTTGTCGAGCAGGTTGGCGAGGATCTGGCGCAGCTTGTCGCGGTCGGCCTGGGCCGCGAGCTGCGTGTCGGCGAGGTCGACGACGAACAGGTGCCCGTTCTCGCCGCTGCTCGCCTTCTGGCTGTGCACCGCGTCGGAGAGGACGGGCTCGAGGTCGGTCGGCGCGAGCTGCACCTGCAGGTCGCCCGTGTCCAGGCGGGCCACGTTGAGCAGCGCGTCGACGATCTGGGTGAGGCGCTCGGACTCGGAGGCGATGTAGCCGATGAAGGTCGCGCGCTCGGGGTCGCTGAAGAGGGCGTCGCGGCGGAGGAGCGTCTCCGCGAAGCCGTAGATCGAGGTCAGCGGCGTGCGCAGCTCGTGGGAGATCGTCGAGACGAAGTCCGACTTCATCTGCTCGACGAGCAGGTCGGCCGAGATATCGCGGAAGGCGAAGATGCGACCGGCGATCTCGCCCGTCGGGTCGCGCATGACCGCCTCGGTGAGCGAGAGCCAGAGCTCCCTGCCGCCACGGCGGATCGAGACGAGGCGATCGCCCTCCGGGGTACCTTCCTCCGACTCGAGCCGGCGCTGGAGGAGATCCGCCGGATGTCGGCCGACGGCCTCGGGCGCGGGGATCCCGGTGATGCGCTCGGCGGCGGCGTTCCAAAGCACGACGTTGCCCTCGCGGTCGACGGCGACGATCCCGTCGGCGATGTTGGCCAGGATCGCGTCGTTGCGCTCCTTCTCGACGGCGACGCGCTGGTAGAGCTCGGCGTTCGTGAGCGCGGAGGAGGCGTTCGCGGCCAGGGCGAGGAGCGCCTCGACCTCCTCCTCCCGCCAGACACGCGGGCGGGCGGCGTACACGGCCAGCACGCCGCGGAGCATGCCCTCGGAGCCGAAGAGCGGCACACCGAGGAAGGCGACCGCCCCGGCGGCGAGCAGCGGATCCGCCGCACGCGCGCGGTCGTCGCCGGTCGCGTCCTCGACCTGCACCGGCAGGCGCGACTGCACGATCTCGCCGAGGGGCCCCGCAGTCGCGGAGCTGCGCGAGCCGAGCGCGAGCTCGCCGGCCTCGCCGGCCGCGGCCACGATCACGAGCTCCGGGTCCTCGATGAGGTGGATCGCGCAGGCATCCGCGCGGACGAGGGCCGGTGCCTGGCGGACGACCTCGTCGAGCACGGCGGCCGGATCGAGCTCGCTCGCGAGGGCGCTGCCCGTGCGCGCGAGCTGTTGCGCGAGCGAGCGCGAGGTGCGCTCCGCCTCGAACAGCTGGCTGCGCTGCAGCGCTCCGCGCGCCGCCTCGACGAGGTGCAGCGCTAGATCGAGGTCCTCGTCGACGAACGTCCGCTCCTGCTCGAAGAAGACGAGGACGAGCCCCGCATCCTCGCTGCGCGGATCGTCCACCGGCACGGCAAGGAGCGACGCGTACACGTTGCGGGCGCCGGTGCGCCAGGCGCTGTCGAAGCGCTCGTCGCGCTCGACATGCGCGGCGGTGACGAGGTGGCGGTCGCGGGCGGCAGTGGCGAGGACGCTCGCCCCGCTCGCATCGAGGCCGGCGCCCAGCATGCGGGCGAGGCCCTTCGGGAGGCGTTGCGCCCCGACGAGCTCGAGCCGTCCCGCCTCCGGGAGGAGCACCGCGGTGAACGAGCCGCCGAGCGCGTCCGTTGCCGCGTCGCCGAGCGCGTCGACCGTGCGAGCGAACGAGAGCGGCTGCCCGAGCGCGGTCGCCACCTTGTAGAAGCCGCGCTGCACGCGGGTCTGGCGGTCGCGCTGCTCGAACGCCTCCGCGTTCTCCAGCGCGAGCGAGGCGAGGCTCGCGAACGCCTCCAGGGCAGCCTCGTGCGAGCCGGAGAAGGTCCCGCGCTCCCGGGCCAGGCCGCCGACGACGCCGCGGATCTCGCCGCGGATCTCGATCGGCGCCACGAGCACGTCGCCGAATTCGCCGTCGGCGCTCGCGCCGCGCACGACGCGCCGCTCGGCGAGCGCCTCCGCGCGCAGACCGCTCGGCTCCTCCTCGCGGCCGACGCGCTCGCCGTCGCGCCCGCGGACCGCGCGGCAGGTGATGAGCCCGCGCTGCGCGTCGAGCGTCCAGCACTCGGCGGCGTCGGCACCGATGACGCGCACGACCTCCTCGACGAGCCGCTGGAAGACCGCGTCCACCTTGAGCTCGCCGGAGAGCGCCTGGGCGGCTTCGAGCAGCGCCGCCTGCTCGCCGAGCCGGCGCTCGTTCTCGTCGAGGAGCGCCGCCGTGTGCAGGGCGACGCCGAGCTCGCGGGCCACCGCCTCGACGAGCGCCAGCTCCTCGTCCCCCCACTCCACGCGGCCGAGCCGGTGCAGGGCGAGCACGCCGAGCACGGTGTCGAAGACGCCGATCGGCGCTGCGACGAGCGCACCGCCACCGTCTGCGTCGGGCAGGGCGACCGTGCGGCGCTGGCCGAGGACCGCCTCGGTGGAGGCCAGCAGCGCGTCCGACGGGGGCTCCGCGAGGCTCCAGGCCGCCACGGGGGCCTGGCCGCGCTCGCGCACGATGAGGCAGGAGCTGGCGCCGAGAGCTTTGCCGGTCTCGGCGACGGCGGTCTCCATCAGGGCCTCGAGGTCGACGTCGGAGCGCACCTGCCGGGAGATGCGCGCGAGCAGCCGCTCACGCTCGAGCGCCTCGCCGAGAGCGGAGGCGGAGCGCACCCGCTCGAGCGCGAGCGCGCCCTCGGAGGCGAGCGCCAGCGTGAGGGCGAGCTCTTCGTCCCCGAACGGGCGCTTCTCCCGCGTGGGCCCCAGCGCGAGGACGCCGAGGACGCGGCGCTCGCTGATCATCGGCACGAAGGCAACGCTCTGGACGCCGGTGGCCTCGACGAGCTTGCGGCTGACGATGCGCGACGCGTGGGCGTCGAAGACGACGAGCGGGGCGGCGTCGCGAGCGGCCGCCGCGATCCCGGCCACCTCCGTCTGGACCTCGAGCCGGACGTCCGGCCACCACTCGAGCGTCTCGCCGTCGCCGCGCGCGCAGAGGCCGTGCGCCTCGGTGCCGTCCTCGCTCACGAGGGTGACCGAGGCGAATTCGACGGCAAGCAGGGTCTCGAGCGCGTCGACGACGACGCGGGCGACGGCGAGCTCGTCGCGGGCGTGGGCGAGCGCGCTCGAAGCCTCCGCCACGGAATGCAGCTCGCGGCCGCGCGCGGAGGAGCGCTCCTCGATTTCGCGCAGGCGGGCTCCGCGCGCCAGGAGCAGCGCCCGGTCGCCGCGCCGCAGCAGCAGGAGGAGCGGCGGGAGGAGCGCGGCGAGCACGATCACGAGCACGCTCCAGAGGTGCCCGCCGAGGGGGCGGCGCTCGGTGACGAGGAGCACGCCGAGGACGGCAGCCGCGACGCCGAAGGCCGGGAAGATCAGGGCGGTCGCGAGCTCGAGCTCGTCGATGCGCCGGCGTTCCCGCCAGACGGATGGCGCAAGCACCGCCGTCGCCGCGACGTAGAGCGCGGCGAGCACGATGAGCGGCAATGCGTTGAAGAGAAGGACTTGCTTCTCGGAAGTCACTGGGCCCTTCAGATGTTACTCACGTGCGGGAGATTTTCGCTGCTTTTCGGGGAGTCACGCCTGATCGCGCGCGGCGCCTCGGCTTCGGCACTTCCCCATCCCTAACCCCCACCCGCCCACGGGGAGATGGACGATACGAAGGTATAGACGCCGGAAACGCACGAAACTGCGTCGAATCCGAACCAGTTCGTCGACAGAGGCGGGGCGGCGGAGAGAAAAAGGGGCCCGCCGCGGGGGGTCGGTGCGGCGGGCCCCAGTCGCGCACCGCCAGTTGGCTAAACCAACGCCACGGTTCGCATCGCCCAGTAACCAGGACGCTAGCGAGGCGAGCGGTTCCTGCCAATAGGCCGTTCGGCCCATCTTTCGCTGCGGCGGGACTCATCCTCAACGCGGGTGCGCCGCCCCCGACAGGGCCGGGGCTAGACTCCTCTGGATGGTGAAACGCGTCCTTCTCGCCTCGCCACGGGGCTACTGCGCCGGCGTCGAGCGCGCAGTCGAGACGGTCGAGCAGGCGCTCGACCTCTACGGCACGGTCTACGTGCGCAAGGAGATCGTGCACAACCTCCACGTCGTCCAGGATCTGGCCGCCCGCGGCGCCGTCTTCGTCGAGGACGAGCGCGAGGCACCGGAGGGGGCGACCCTCGTCCTGTCGGCGCACGGAGTCGCTCCGTCGGTGCTCGTCAACTCGGCGGCGCTCGCGCACAACACGATCGACGCGACCTGCCCGCTCGTCACGAAGGTGCATGTCCAGGCGCGCCGGTTCGCGGCCCAGGGCTACACCGTCATCCTGATCGGCCACGCCGGCCACGAGGAGGTCGTCGGGACGATGGGCGAGGCCCCGGACGCGATCATCCTCGTCGAGTCCGTCGCCGACGCCGAGGCGCTCGCCCTCCCGGAGGACACGAAGCTCGCCTACATCACGCAGACGACGCTCTCGGTGGACGAGACCGGCGAGATCATCAGCGTGCTGCGCCGCCGCTTCCCGAACGTCTACGCGCCGAAGAAGGAGGACATCTGTTACGCCACCTCCAACCGGCAGTGGGCCGTGAAGGAGATGCTGGCGGAGATCGAGCTCCTGCTCGTGATCGGATCGCGCAACAGCTCCAACTCGAACCGCCTCGTGGACGTGGCGCGTGCGGGCGGCGTGCCTGCGCACCTGATCGAGGACGAGTCGGCGATCGACGAAGCCTGGCTCGACGGGGTCGAGACGGTGGGGATCACCTCGGGTGCCTCGGCGCCGGAGAAGCTCGTCCAGCGGGTCTGCGACTGGTTCCGGGTCAGAGGAGTGGCCGAGATAGAGCCGTTCCGCATGGTCGACGAGGACGTGACGTTCAAGCTCCCCGTGGAGCTACGCCGCGAGCTCGCGATCGCCGCCGCGCAGAGCGACTAGCTGGACGCTAGGCTCCGGCGGTGGACTTCCTCCCGCCCGAGCTCGACTCCTACATCGAGGCGCACACGACGCCGGATGAGCCGCTGCTCGCCGAGCTCGCCGCCCGCACGCACGCCGAGCTCGAGTCGCCGCAGATGCTCTCCGGCACGGTCGAGGGCCGGTTGCTCGAGACGCTCGTCTTCATCACAGGCGCGAGGCGGGTGCTCGAGTTCGGCACCTTCTCCGGCTACTCGGCGCTTTCGATGGCGGCCGCGCTCCCGGAGGACGGTCAGCTCTTCACGCTCGAGCTCGACCCCGACCGCGCCGCGTTCGCCCGCAGCTACATGGAGCGCAGCCCGCACGGGCGCAAGATCGAGACGCTCGTCGGACCGGCCCTCGAGTCGGTCGCACGCCTCGAGGGCCCGTTCGACCTCGCCTTCATCGACGCGGACAAGGAGGGCTACGTCGACTACTACGAGGCGGCGCTCGCGCGCCTCGCGCCGCGGGGCCTGATCGTCGCGGACAACACCCTCTGGAGCGGCCGCGTCGTGGACGCGGACGACACGAGCGAGGGCACCGTCGGGATCCGCCGCTTCAACGACCACGTACGCGACGACACACGCGTCCGCTCGGTGATCCTGTCCGTGCGGGACGGCGTGACGCTGATCCGCCGAGCAGGCTAGGGTTGGCGGCGATGAAGCCGCTGCTCGTCCTCCTGGGAGTTGCGCTCGTGAGCGTGACAGGCGCGCTCGCAAGCGCCCGCGTCGCGCCCGCGAAGCTCGTGCTGAAGCCCGCGCAGGTCGGGCCGAAGTACGTCGTCGTGCCGTTCCAGGGCGGGCAGAAGCTCAGCCAGCCGACGCTGGACATGTGCCACATGAGCTTCCCGAGCGAGAAGCTGCGCGTCGCTCGCAGCCAGGTCGTCTACCAGCGCCTGCGCAACGACCCGACGGTCTCCAACGAGGTCGTCTCCTACAAGGCGGGCGGCGCCGCACAGGCGATGCGCGAGATCCGGGCCGGCGTCAAGCGCTGCCCGAAGGGTGCCGTCACCTCGGGGAGCGCGTCGATCACGACGACGATCACCGTGCTCCATCCGCAGGCGACGCTGCTGCCGGGCTTCGTCGCGCTGGCCTTCCACGAGAGCGGGACGGTCGACGGCAAGCCCGCGTCGCTCGACGGCTCCGCGGTCTACCAGCTGAAGGGGGACACGCTCAGCGGCGTCTACTCCTACGCCAGCACCCCCGCTGTGCGCATCCGCATCCTGCTGCACGCAGCGGCGCAGAGCGCGCTGAACCTCAGAGCACGCGGCTAGCAGAGCAGTTCCCGCGCACGGGCGCGGGAGCGGTTCCAGGTGCGCCAGTCGGCCGAACAGCGCACGTGCAGGTCGAGAGACGCCTTGATGTTGGACGCGTAGCGGTCTACCGGGCCACTGGGCCCGTAGGTCGCGCCGACCTGCGCCCGCCGCTCCAGCTCCGGGATCGCGGCGAGCAGCACCGGCGTCGCGTCGTCGCTGAGCGAGCCGAGGTAGTCGTAGTCGACGGGACGGTTGTGGCGCGCGAGGTGGACGTCGACGCGGGCGATGATCGCATCCGGGTTGATCACGTTCAGCACGAGGATCGTGGCGAGCCCGCTGAGCAGCACGCCGACGGCGAACCGCTCGCGCCAGCGGCGCAGGACCGTGGCCGCGAGCCAGAGCAGGACGACGCCGAGCCAGACCATGAAGGCGGTCGTGTAGAAGCGCAGCCCGGTGAGCCCGAAGGTGCGCTCGTAGAGCTGCATCCGGTGCAGCGCCGAGGCCATCACCGCGAGCACGAGCAGGACGAGGATGCCGCCGAGCACCCGGAACAGGAGCTCTGCCCCCGGCTCGTCCCGCTTGAGCATCCAGTCGAGGGCGAGCAGCAGCCCGACGGCGAGCGCCGCGACGGCGGCGAGCTGGAAGAAGCCGGAGCGCGCGTACTCGGCGTAGGTCAGGTGCGCGTGGCGCACCACGAAGCCGCGCCCGCCGAAGAAGGTGCGGAACTGGACGACCACGAAGGCGAGGAAGAGGAGATCCACCAGCCCGAGCACGACGCCGAGCTCGACGGTGCCGAGCCTCCCCGGCGACGGCTGCCGCTCCTCCGGGACGTGCGCCGGGCCGGTCACCGCGGAGTGCAGGAGGCCGCCGGCGATCCAACCCCAGACCAGGATCGTCAGGAGCTGGCCGCCCGGGTGGTCGAGGCGAGGCAGCGCTCCGCCGAGCAGGTCGCCGAAGACGGCGTCCGCCGTGACGAAGAGGACGCCGAAGAGGACGAGCAGCGGCACGGCGACCGCCAGCCCGCGGGCGAGCGCGGCCGCGTGCCGGCGCCGCTGCGGGTGGGCGAGCTCCGACCACTCGATGTCGCTGCGCAGGACCGGGACGAGGCCCGCGGCGAGCGCTCCGATCCAGAGCAGCCCTCCGTGGACGAGCTCCTCGAGGTGGGCGCGCGCGACCGAGCCGCGCGGGACGAGGCCGAGCGAGAGGCAGACGGCGAGGGCGAAGACGTCGAGCTCGGCCAGGATCGGCGAGTCGCGCCAGAGCAGGCAGAGCGCGTAGAGCGGGGCGAGCGCCAAGCCGAGGGCCAGCGGGCCGCGCAGGCGCCCCGCGCGCCAGGCGAGCACCGCGACACTGGCGATCGTGGCCAGCGCCCAGAGGGTCGCGCCGAGTCCGATCGGGGTGGCGCGCAGCAGCCAGTCGGCCAGCAGGCCCAGCAGGAGGGCGAGCGTGAGGACGAGGAGCCCTCGCCTGGTGGCCGCGCTCATGCGCCGATCAAACCAGAGCCATGCGAGGGAAGTGTTAGCGGCGACGGTTGCGCTTACAGCGAGGCCCGTCCCCTGCCGATAGAAGGGAGGTGCGCTCCACCCTCAGCCAACGGTGGCGCTCGATCGCTGCCTTCCCGCTCGAGGCGATCGTCATTGCCGCCGGATGGATCGTCCTCCTCGGCTGGCTCCTCGACGTCGCGAGCCTGAAGGGCCCAACGTCGAGTCTCCCGGCGATGAAGGCGAACAGCGCCTTCGCATTCGTCGTCGCAGGAGCGAGCCTCTGGGTGCTGCGCTCCCCGTCGGCCGGACGAGGGCTCCGCCGGCTCGCGCGCGGGGGTGCAGCGCTCGTCCTCCTCGTCGGCTCGGCGACGCTCGCGGAGTACGCGTCGGGACTGAGCCTGCACATCGACGAGCTCGTCTTCCACGACGCCTCGACGCTGACCGGCGCCGCGGTCGCCGGTCGCATGGGCGTCAACACCGCCGTCTGCTTCGTGCTCGTCGGGCTGTCGCTCCTCCTGCTCGATGTCGAGTGGCGGAGGATTCGACCCGCGCAGGTCGGGGTCATGATCGTCGGCGTGGTCGGCTTCGTCGCTGTCCTCGGGTACCTCTACGGCGCTGCCACGCTCCAGCGCAGCGGCTTCGTCCCGAGAAGGGTGATGCCGATGGCTCTCCACACGGCGCTGGTCATGCTCCTCCTCAGCGGCTCGGTGCTTCGGGCTCGCCCCGGGAAGGGGTTCCTTCGCCTCGCCGCAGGCAGCGGGGCCGGGAGCATCGTCTTCAAGCGGATGTTTCCCCTCGTCGTCGTCCTGCCGGCAGCGCTCGGCTACCTGCAGCTGAAGGGACAGCGGGCCGGCTTCTACGGGACAGAGGTGGGCACGGCGCTCCTTGCCGGCTCCTTGACCTTCAGCCTGGCCGGCCTGCTCTGGACGCTCGCGCGGGCGCTCGAGCGCGCCGACGCAAAGCAGCGCGCGACGCTCGACACGATCCGCGTGATCGAGGCGCAGAAGCTCGAGAGCCTCGGCGTGCTCGCCGGCGGCATCGCGCACGACTTCAACAACCTGCTCGTGGGCGTCCTCTTCAATGCCCGGCTCGTCTTCGACGAGCTGCCGCCCGCCTCGCGCCTGCGCACGCAGCTGACCGACATCGAGTCTGCTGTCGAGCGCGCGGCGACGCTGACCCGGCAGATGCTCGCCTATGCAGGCAAGGGCCATTTCGTCGTCGAGCAGGTCGACCTCGGCGGGACGGTTCAGGAGATGACGAGCCTCATGCGAGCCGCGATCCCGAAGAACGTCGAGCTCGTCACCGAGATCGCACCCGATCTTCCACCCATCAAGGCGGACGCCGCTCAGCTCACGCAGGTGGTCATGAACCTGATCATCAACGCCGCGGAGGCGACCGGCGACAAGAGGGCCGCGGTCCAGATCGCCGTCGGCGCCGTCGACGCCACCGCGGACTACCTTGGGCGCTTCTCGCTGAGCGAAGAACTGGCTGCCGGGAGGTACGTCGTGGTCGAGGTGAACGACGCCGGCTCCGGCATGGACGAGGCCACCAGGGCAAGGATCTTCGAGCCGTTCTTCAGCACCAAGTTCACGGGTCGCGGCCTCGGGCTGGCCGCGACGCTCGGGATCATCCGGGCCCACAGCGGCGCGATCAGCGTCGAGTCCCGCCCGGGTGGCGGCAGCTCCTTCAGGGTCCTGTTCCCCGTCGCGACCGGGGAGGCCGGGCGGGGATCGGGCGCCGAGACGCGAGCGGCCTAGCGGGTCGCCGCGCTACCAGACGCGCCAGGACTGGCGCGAGACGAAGATCCCGTGGCCGGCACGGCTCCTGCAGGTGATCCCCGTCACCCGTGACGAGCAGGTGAAGGGCCCGGAGCGCCAGGTCCTGCCGTACGGAAGGATCGTGTCGTTGAGGCGCTGGGTGCCGGGGCTGTAGAGGACGCCGCCCGTGCAGGTGATGCTCCCCTTGCGCGTGGGGCCGAGCTCGAAGCCGCCCCAGTCGACGCCGATCGGGTCGGCGCCGCAGTACGCGGTGAGCCGCGCCGCGTAGGCCGACCTGGCGATGCTGCAATGGAGGAAGCCTGGCGGCTCGGCGTTGCGGAAGCAGCGGATGTTCTTCGACGGCGAGCGAAACCCGGGGAGGATCGTCTTCGCGACGGCGCTGCCTGCTGTTCCGAGGGCGAGGAGCGACGCGAGGACGAGGGCGAGGCGCATGGGCCGAACCGTAGCGCCGGGCTCAGACGAGCGCGCGGAGGACGTCCACCTCGGTGATGCCCAGATAGGAGCCGCGGATGACCGTCCAGGCGCGCATCCGCTCCTCGTCGAGGCCCGCGGCGGCGAACGCAGCGAGGCGGGGCAGCGTCCGCTCGAGCGTCATGGTGGTCTCCAGCGGGTTCCAGAGGAAGGACGGGATGTCGAACTCGGGCTCGCCCAGCATCGCCTTCGCGTCGATCGCCAGGTACCGGTCGCCGGCGTCGAGGATGTTGTGGTGGTGGAAGTCGCCGTGGATGAGCGTGCTGCGGCCGATCGACGCGAGCCCGGCGTAGAGCTCGCGGGCGAGCGGGATCAGCTCGCTCCCCTCACGGCCCTCGCGCTCGGCGTTGTCCAGCCAGACGGGCACGTGGTCGCCGATGCAGCGGAAGAGCTCGCCCGCAGGCCGCCAGAGCTGGAGCCCGAGCTCGACCGCGATCGCCGTGGCCTCCCCGTCGGGCAGCTGGGAGATGTCGTCGCCAGGGCGAGCGCGCTCCATCAGGATGGCGCGGCGGCTGTCGTCGCGGCGCAGGAGGCGGACGGCGCCGACGCCGTCCCACAGCTCGAGCGCATCCGGCTCGTGCAGCGACTCGTCGTCATCGGGCGGCCCGACGCTGAGCACGGCGTCGTCGCCTGCCGGCGCGACGAAGGAGTAGTTCGCGAGCGGGAACCGGGGCCCGAGCTCGAGGCCCCAGTCGGCCGCCACCTCCCTCGCGATCGCCGCGAGCGACTCGAGATCGGGCCGCTCGTCGCCGCGATCGAGCTTCGGCGGTGCGCTCAGGACTGCTTCTCGATCCGCAGCTCTCCGCCGAAGGCGACCGAAAGCGCCAAGGTCTCGTCCTTCATCTGCTCGGAATACGGCTCGAGGTCACGGTCTGCCTCAGGCAGCGTGAGGGCGATCCGATCGGTGAGCGCGAGCCCCGCGTCCTTGCGCATGCCGTTCACCTTGTGGACTAGGTCGAGGACGCGACCCTCGAGCAGGAGCTCGTCGTCGAGCGCCGTGGAGATCGCGACCGTCACGCCCTCCTCCTCGGCGAGCGACCAGCCCTCGACGGCACTGCGCTCGACGAGCACCTCCTCGGGGCCGAGCTCGAAGCCGAGGACGGCGATCCGGCCCTCGCCGAGCTGCTCGAACTCACCGGCCTCGAGCGCGGCTCGGACGCGGGGCAGGTCCTTCCCGAGCTTCGGCCCCAGGGCGCGGAGCTCCGGCTTGACGCGCAGCTGCACCGCCTCGACCGGCCCGAAGACGACCTCCTTGACGCGCATCTCCTCCGCGATCTCGTCCGCGTGGCCCTCGGCGAGCGGCGCGCCCTGCACGACGAGCCGGCGCAGCGGCTGGCGCAGCTTCAGCTCCGCCTGCGAGCGGGCGGAGCGGGCCAGCTCGACGACGCGGCGCACCTCGGCGACCTCCGCGAGCAGCGCCTCGTCAGGCGTGGCGACCGCGGGCCAGCGGGCGAGGAAGACCGAGTCCGGCGCGCCCTCGCAGGCGCCGGCGACGAGGTTCTCCCACAGGTGCTCCGCGAGGAACGGCGCGACCGGCGCGATGACCCGCACGCCCTGGACGAGCGCGTACCAGAGGCTCCGGAACGCGGCCTCGTCGTAGGAGTAGAAGCGCTTGCGCGAGCGGCGGATGTACCAGTTGGACACGTCCTCGACGAACCGCTCGAAG
>JAWVDX010000119.1:0-3336 GCA_033857015.1 Gaiellaceae bacterium | reverse complement strand
TGCGGTAGGGCGTGCGCGAGCGCACCGGCCGCGCGAGCAGCTGGCCGAGCGTCATTGCACCGCCCCCGACGTCGCCGCCGACGAGGTTGCGGTTGCGCTGCTCGAGCTCCGGCGGGCTCGTCGTGGCCCGGGCGAGGATCGTGTCGCGGAAGCCCGGCGCGAAGCGCTCCACCTGGGCCTCGATCGCTTCGGTGAGGTCGCCGGGATAGCCGTTCGGGACGTGGCAGTAGCCCCACGCCGTCGTCAGCCCCTCAGGCGCCCGGGTCGGGTCGAAGCGCGCGGGCTGGGTGACGAGGACGAACGGCGCAACCGGCGGGCGGCCGAGCGCGGCGTCCCACTCGCTGCGGGCGATCTCGTCGAACGTCCCGCCGACGTGCACCGTCGAGGCCTCGGCGCAGCCGCGTGCGCGCCAGGGGATCGGCTTCGAGAGCGCCCAGTCCACCTTGAACGCGCCCGGCCCGTGCCTGTAGCGGGTCAGCGCCCGCTCGTAGCGCTCCGGGAGCCGCCCGCCGGCGAGCCGCAGGAGCTCGCGCGGCATCACGTCGCAGAGCACGACGTCCGCCTCGGGCAGCTCGTCGGCCGGCTCGCCCGTCCGGAGCACGCCACCCAGCTCGATGAGCCGCGCGACGAGCTCGTCCGCCAGCTGCTGCGAGCCTCCGCGCGGCGAGGGCCAGCCGTCCACGTGTGCGGCGACCGCGAGCAGCAGCCCGATCCCGCCGCTCGGCCGCCGCTCCAGCGGGAGGATGGCGTGCGCGGCGAGCCCGGCCAGGAAGGCGCGGCTGCGCTCCTCCTCGAACGAGCCGGCAAGCGAGCGCGCATCCTGGAGCAGCGCCCTCGCCCCGGCCCGACCGAGCGCCCGCGCCGCGCCGAGGACGGTCCCCGCCCCGAGCGGGAACGGGCCGAGGAGCGCTGGCTCGAGCGCGTCCCAGCGCTCGACGAGCGGGCTCACGAGCGCCCGGTAGCGGTCGGCGTCGCGCCCGAGCGCGGAGGCGGTCTCCTCGATGCTCCAGCGCAGCACGACCGCCGAGCCGTCGTCCAGCGGATGCGCGGCTGCGGCGGGCGGATCGACCCAGTCGACCTCGAGCCCGAGCCCGCGCAGCCCCGGCGACAGGCGCGCCAGCGGGTGCACCGAGGAGCAGAGGTCGTGCACGAACCCGGGGAGCGTCAACTCCGCCGAGCGCAACCCGCCGCCCGCGGCCTCCGCCGCCTCCACGACCGTCACCTCGAGCCCCGCCTGCGCCAGCACGATCGCGCCGACGAGACCGTTCGGCCCCGACCCGACGACGACCGCCTGCATGGGGCCTAGACCTCGCCGAGCAGGAAGGCCCGCCGCTCGCGCGCCATCTCTCGCGCGATCACGATCCGCAGGATCTCGTTCGTCCCCTCGTAGATCTGCGTGATCTTCGCGTCGCGGAGCATCCGCTCCACCGGGTACTCCTGCATGTAGCCGTAGCCGCCGAGCACCTGCACCGCCTCGGAGGTGACCCAGACGGCCGCGTCCGAGCAGGCCAGCTTCGCCTGCGCGGAGAGCTTCGTCAGCTCGCCGGTCTCGTGGTCGGCGTCGAGCGCCTGGCCGCAGCGGTAGAGGACGCCGCGCGCCGCCTCGCAGCGCGTCTCCATCTCCGCGAGCTTCGCCGCGACGAGCTCGTGCTCGACGATCGGCTTGCCGAAGGCGACGCGCGTCTTCGCGTACTCGAGCGCGTAGTCCGTGGCGCCCTGCGCGATCCCGAGCGCCTGCGCCGCGATCCCGGGGCGCGAGCGGTCGAGGACGCGCATCGCGATCCGGAAGCCTTCGCCTTCCGCCCCGACGAGGTTCTCCGCCGGCACGCGGCAGTCGTCGAAGAAGAGCTCGCCGGTCGTCGAGCCCTTGATCCCGAGCTTGGGCTCGATCCGCCCGACCTGGAAGCCGGGCGTGTCGGCCTCCACGAGGAAGCAGGAGATCCCCTTGTTGCCCGCCTCGGGATCGGTCTTCGCGAACACGGTGTAGAGCTGCGCGACGCCGGCGTTCGTGATGAAGCGCTTCGAGCCGTCGAGGACGTAGCTGTCCCCGTCGCGGCGCGCCGTCGTGCGCATCGCCGCCGCGTCCGACCCGGAGCCGGCCTCGGTGAGCGCGTACGCGGGCAGCCACTCGCCGCCGGCGAGGCGGGGCAGGTAGCGGGCGCGCTGCTCCTCCGAGCCGGCGAGCTTGAGCGCGACCGAGCCGAGCTCCTGCACCGCGAGGATCAGCGCCGTCGTCGCGCAGACCTTGGCGATCTCCTCGATCGCGACGAGCAGCATGAGCGCGCCGGCCCCCGAGCCGCCGTGCTCCTCCGCGAAGCCGAGCCCGAGGATGCCCTGCTCGCCGAGCAGCTGCGCCAGGTCGTGCGGAAACTCGGCGGTGCGGTCGATCTCGGCCGCGCGGGGCGCGATCCGCTCCCGGGCCAGCGTGCGCACGAGCTCCCGGATCTCACGCTGCTCGTCGGAAAGCGGCTCCCACGGCACGGGCTGGATCGTATCGGGCGCTCCGTCGCGACCGTCGCCGGCGTCGAGCGTCCCGCGATCGATCATGCTGCCTCCCGTGATCCTGGACAACGGCGTCATCCGCACGCTCGACCCGCAGCTCCCACTGTCGCGGGCGCTGGCCGTCGCCGGCGAGCGCTTCGCCGGCGGCGTCGGCGTCCACGAGACGGCGCTCGCGAGCCCGGAGCTCGTCGACCTGCGCGGGCGCTGCGTCCTCCCCGGCTTCACGGACGCGCACGTCCACTTCCCGAGCTGGGCGATCGCGCGGCGCGAGGTGCGCCTGTTCGACGCGCACTCCGTGGACGAGGCTGTTCAGCGCGTGCACGCCGCCGCGCGAGGCGTCACCCCGGGCGAGCTCCTCCGCGGCATCGGCTGGCGAGAGGGTCTGTGGCGCGAGGACGACCGCCCGACGCGCCAGTCGCTGGACGAGGCGGTACCCGACATCGCAGTGGCGCTGCGCTCCCACGACGGCCACTCGCTGTGGCTCAACTCCGTCGCGCTGGCCCGCGCCAACGGCAACCTGGCGGTTCCCGGTGGCGTGGTCGAAGTCGACGACGACGGCGAGCCGTCGGGCATCCTGCGCGAGGAATCGGCGTGGCACTACCAGACCGAGCACGTCGAGCCGGGACACGACGAGGCGCTGGAGGCGGTGCGCGACGCGCTGCCGGTCGCCGCTGCGGCGGGAGTCACGGCGATCCACGACAAGGACGGCGGTCGCCGGGCGCCTGCGCTCTTCGCCGCGCTGCGCGAGACGGGCGAGCTCACGCTGAGGGTCTGGCAATCCGTGCCTGCCGAGGATTTCGAGGAGCATCTGGAGAACGCGCCCGCCGCCGACGA
>JAWVDX010000118.1:0-11083 GCA_033857015.1 Gaiellaceae bacterium | reverse complement strand
TGCCACTGGTGTAGCCGGCTCCCGTCGCACTTTCGTTGCGCTTTTGGAACCCGGGTCTGACCCCGGGCCGCGTCCCTACGGGACAAGGTCAGAAGTGCGGCCGCGCACAATTCCAGCAACAGAGACGAGCGCTGCCTCCTCAGGACATGTCCCGGGGTCTGACCCCGCGACGTGAGCCGCCCCTCGTCTAGTCCGCACAATCACGGGACCCGGTGACTAGCCCGTACGAAAGCGGGGCGGCCCGTCGGCCGCCCCGCGTGTTGCCAGTCCTCCAGTGCCGTCTAGTACGCGGCCGGCGGGCCGTCGTCGACCACGGTCGTGCGGCGGCGGGTGCCACCCACGCCACCCCAGCTCGACCAGAAGAGCAGCGAGAGCAGGATGCCCACGGCTCCGACGATCATGAGGATCCAGCCGATCGTGTTGATGCTGATGCCCGAGACGGTCGCGTTCACTGCGAACGTGAGAATCGCGCCGACGGCGATCAGGAAAAGGCTAACTCCGAGTCCCATTACTGCCTCCTTCTTGTCAGCCCCTAGCGGGCGTTCAGGTGCTGAACGGCACGAAGGGCAGAATGGATACGGGTAGCGGTGCAATCGCGCCGTGCAATCCAGTAGTCTCGCCGCGGTGACCAGGCGGTCGGTTCTCCAGCTCATCGTGATCGGCGCGGTCGCTGGCGCATTGGCCACCGTCGTGGCTCTCGCGCTGCCGTGGCTCCCGCATGTCGCGTCGAAGGAAGGCGAGCGGATCGACTTCGTCTTCTGGTTCGTCACCTGGATCTGCATCGCCGTCTTCGCCATCGTCGCGGCCGTGCTCGGGACGGCGCTCCTCAGCTTCCGCGTGCCGCTCGACGACGACCAGGACGGGCCGCCGATCCACGGGCACACGAAGCTCGAGATCTGGTGGACGGCCATCCCCGCCGTCCTCGTGACCGCCATCTCGATCGTCAGCGCCGTCGTCCTCGCCGAGAACGGGAAGGCGACCGCCAACCCGATCCGGGTCAACGTCTACGCGCAGCAGTTCGCCTGGACGTTCCAGTATCCGGGCTACAAGAACGTGAGCCTGCCGAACCTCTATCTCGAGAAGGGCCGCTCCGTCGAGCTGACGCTGCGCTCGCGCGACGTGATCCACTCCTTCTGGGTGCCGCAGTTCCGGCAGAAGCAGGATCTGCTGCCGGATCAGGACACCAAGCTGATCATCACGCCGACGCTGACCGGCGAGTTCCCGGTCATCTGCACGGAGCTCTGCGGGCTCGGCCACGCCGTGATGCGCACGCGCGCGATCGTCATGACGCCTGACGGCTTCGCGAGCTACATGACGAAGGCGACGAAGCCGCAGAAGCTCTCTGGCCTCGCGATCTTCGCGGCGCAGGGCTGCGGCAGCTGCCACACCCTGAGCGCAGCGAAGTCGAGCGGAGTGACGGGCCCCGACCTCGACTACCTTGCCGCCTATGCCAAGCGGGCCGGCAAGCCGCTCGACGCGTTCGTGCGCGAGTCGATCCTCGCGCCGGGCGCGTACATCGAGCCCGGCTGCGCGAACACCATGCCGCCCAACTTCAAGGAATTGATCCAGCCCAAGCAGCTCGATGCCCTCGTCGCCTACCTCGTGAAGAACGGCACCAAGACCACGGCACACAAGGGCTGCGGATGACGGCCGTGACCGAAGCCCACCCGGGCGCAGCGCACGGCGCGGGCCCGCGCGGCTGGGGCCACCTCAGGTCGCCGGGCTTCGTCCGCGCGCTGTGGATGACTCCGCTCTTCGGCGCGATCGGCCTCGGGCTCGTCCTCTTCTTCCGCTGGCTGGGCCACTACGACCCGCTCTGGAAGTGGGAGACGATCACGACCGTCGCCTTCCTGACGATGATGCCGCTCGGCTTCCTGGCCGGGATCGGCTCCTTCGACTACTGGGCGAGCTACGCGATCGGGCGCCCGACCCCGGAGCACGAGGATCACTCGAGCCACGGCGCCAAGAGCTGGCGCGACTACTTCCGCGTCAACACCGACCACAAGGTGATCGGCGTCCAGTACGTCGTCACGACGTTCTTCTTCTTCGTCATCGGCGGCCTGATGGCGATGCTGATGCGGGCCGAGCTGGCGCAGCCGGGTACCCAGTACCTCAACCCGCAGGCGTTCAACGACGTCGTGTCGGCCCACGCGGGGCTGATGATCTTCCTGTTCATCATCCCGTCGTTCGCGGGCCTCGCGAACTTCGTCGTGCCGCTCATGCTGGGCGCGCCCGACATGGCCTTCCCGCGGCTGAACGCGCTCTCCTACTGGCTGCTGCCGATCGCGGGCGTGACGTTCCTCGCCGGCTTCTTCGCCCCGGGCGGCTTCGGCTGCGGCTGGACGAACTACCCGCCCTGCTCCACCTCGGCGCCCTGGGGGAACATCTTCTTCTCGATGGGCGTCCAGTGGGCCGGCGCGTCCTCGATCATGACCGCGCTCAACTTCCTGGTGACGATCATCACGATGCGCGCGCCGGGGATGACCTTCTGGCGGATGCCGCTCCTCGTCTGGGCGAACTTCACGACCTCGATGCTGGTCGTCGTCGCAACGCCGTTCATCGCCGGCTCGCAGTTCTTCGTCATGTTCGACCGGGTGATGCACACCCATTTCTTCGACCCGTCGCACGGCGGCTACGTGCTCGGCTACCAGCACATCTTCTGGTTCTACAGCCACCCGGCGGTCTACATCATGATGCTGCCCGGCTTCGGGATCATGTCCGAGGTCATAGCCGTGAACGCCCGGAAACCGGTGTTCGGCTACCGGCTGATGGCCCTGTCGCTGCTGGCCATCCTCGTGCTGGGCTTCTCGGTCTGGGCGCACCACATGTTCGTGGCCGGGATGGCGCCCTGGCTGCGCGTCCCGATGATGGTGACGTCGATGATCATCGCCGTCCCGACCGGGATCAAGATCTTCTCCTGGCTCGCGACCATGTGGGCCGGGCGCATACGCCTGACGACGTCGTTCCTGTTTGCGTGCGGCTTCATCTCGATGTTCGTCCTCGGTGGGCTTTCGGGCATCTACCTGGCCTCGGTGCCGATCGACATCCAGGCCTCGGACACGTACTTCATCGTCGCGCACATCCACTACGTGCTCTTCGGCGGCTCCGTCTTCACGATCTTCGCCGGCATCTACTTCTGGTTCCCGAAGATGACCGGGCGGATGTACGACGAGCGGCTGGGGCGCCTGCACTTCTGGCTGACCTTCATCGGGTTCAACGCGACGTTCTTCCCGATGCACCTGATCGGCCTCGACGGGATGCCGCGGCGGGTCGCCGACTACGCGCCGCGCTTCGCGGACTTCAACCTCTTCATCTCGCTCGCCTCGTTCCTGCTCGGCGCGTCGACGCTCGTGTTCTTCTACAACATGATCAAGAGCTGGCGCTCCGGCCCGCCTGCCCCGGCCAACCCGTGGCGCGCGCTCACGCTCGAGTGGCTCGTCAGCTCGCCGCCGCCGATCTTCAACTTCGACGCGATCCCGCAGGTCGTCGGCGGGCCGTACGAGTACGGCGTCCCCGGCGCTCGCCACGCAGTGCTCGAGTCCGAGACGATGCACGCGGTCGAGCCGGAAGAAGTGGAGAAGAGCGAGTGAGCGAGCAGCACCTCCTCGTCGTCGCCAACGAGACGGTGGTCAGCCCGACGCTGATCGCCGCGATCGAGGCGAAGGCCGGCGGCGGGACGCTCGTCACCGTGATCGCCCCGATCACCGAGCCGGGCGCGGGCTACGTGGTCTACGCCGACACGCGGCGCGCCGCCGCCCGCCGGCGGCTCGACCGGACGATGGCGCTCCTGCGGGAGTCCGGGATCCTCGCGAGCGGGCTCGTAGTCGACAGCGACCCGGCCTCGGCCGTGCGCGACGCGATCGCCCAGGCGGAGCCGCACATCACCGCGGTGATCGTCTCGACCCATCCGCTGAAGAAGTCCGGCTGGCTGCGCCGCAACGTCGTCGACCAGATCCGCCGCGCGACCGGGACGATCGCCGTCGAGCATCTCGTGATCGCGGACGTGCGTGAGGAAGGTGGCAAGGCCAACGTGCTCGTGCTCGCGAACGAGACGGTCGTCGGCGAGCCACTCCTGGCCGCCATCCGCGCGCGCGCGAAGGCCTCGCCGGCGAGCTTCGTCATCGTCTCGCCGCAGAGCGATCCGTCCCAGAGCGCACACCCCGACGCGGAGAAGCGGCTGCGTCGCGCCATCACCGAGCTGCGCGGCGAGGGCATCGAGACGCACGGCCAGGTCGCGCACCCCGACCCGTTCGCAGCCGCGCTGCAGGCGATCGAAGAGGAGCGGATCGACGAGATCATCGTCTCGACGTTCGAGGGCGCGCGCTCCGGCTGGCTGCGTCGCGACCTCGTCGGCCGTCTGCGCGCCGATACGCAGCTCCCGGTCGAGCACGTGACCGCCACCGAGCAGGAGGTGGCGCCGGCGTGACCGCGCATGCCGCAACCGAGCACCACGGCCCGCCCCCGGCCCATCAGAGCTCGCGGGTCGACGCGCGCGTGCTCGGGATGTTCCTCTTCATCGCCTCGGAGATCATGCTCTTCGGCTCCTTCTTCACGGCGCTCTTCTTCGTGCGCGTCGTCAAGGCGCCGCCCGAGTGGCCGCCGGCCGGCTTCCACCTGCCGATCCTCGTCGCCGGGATCAACACGGCGATCCTCGTCACGTCGAGCTTCACGGTCCACTGGGCGCTGACCTCGATCAAGCGCGGCAGCCGGCGCGGGCTCCAGGCGGGGCTCGTCCTCACCTTCCTGATGGGCCTCACCTTCCTGATCACGCAGATGATCGAGTACGCGCGCATCGGCTTCGCGCCGCACGACAACGCCTTCGCGACCACCTTCTTCTGCCTCACCGGCCTGCACGGCGCGCACGTCTTCGTCGGCCTGACGCTGCTGGGGATGGCCACGGTGCGCGCCTTCCGCGGCCACTACTCGGCCGACCACCACCACGGCGTCGAGATCCCGGGGATCTACTGGCACTTCGTCGACGTCATGTGGATCGTGGTGTACGCGACCGTTTACATCCTCTAGGGCTTCTTTTGGTCATGATGCCGAGTCTCTGGGTCACTGTTCACCAAGCCAGCCGGTGCGCTCAGCTCGTGGCCCAGGCTGGCGGCCTGGGCCACGCCCGAGCGCGCCGGCTGGCGCCGCGTGACAGTGGGCCAGAGGCCGGTCAGCATGGCCGAAAGGAGCCCTCCTAATGCGGAACCCGCTCAAGAGCGAGGCGGAGGCCTTTCGGTTCGTCGTGATCACCCTCGCGTTCTTCGCGGCGGTGATCGTCGCGAAGCTCGTCGTCGGCTGGTGGCTCGGGCTCGCGGTCGCGATCGTCGGGCTCGCAGTCCTGCTCTACCTGCTGCGCTCGCCGGAGCTGCCGCCCCAGCGCCAGAGCGCGCCGGATCACGTCGGCGGCGCGGACGACCTGCGCATCCTCGTCGTCGCGAACGAGACCGTCGGCGGGGGGACGCTGCGGGAGGTCATCGCGCAGAAGGCGGAGGGCTACGACGAGGAGGTGCTCGTCGTCGTCCCGGCGCTCAACTCGCCGCTCAAGCACTGGGTCTCCGACGAGGACGGCGCCCGTGTCCTGGCGCAGCAGCGGCTCGACGAGAGCCTCGCCCGCCTGCGCGAGCACGGGGTCAACGTGCGCGGGGAGATCGGCGACGGCGACCCGCTCCAGGCGATCGAGGACGCGCTGCGCACCTTCGGCGCCGACGAGGTGATCATCTCGACCCATCCCGAGGGCCGCTCCCACTGGCTCGAGCGCGGTGTCGTCGGCGCCGCCCGCGACCGCTTCGCCGTCCCGATCACCCACGTGATCGTCGACCTCGAGGCGGACTCGGAAGAGCTCGCCTAGCTGCAGGCGCTGGGTTCTTTGTCGGGCTTCTTGCCCGGCGGGATGCCTGCGACCGAGGCGACGTAGCGCGCCACATCCACTGCGTGCTTCCCGGTGACCAGGTTCGCGGGCATCACGTATTGCGGCTCGAGGTTGTTCCCGGACGGGAAGCGGATCTGGTCGAGCACCACGTTGGCGATCGTGTCGGAGCAAAAGCGATCGCCCTTGTTCGCGGCAACCCGGGCGAAGGCGAAGGTCGTGTCGAGATCCGGCCCCACCTTGCCGGTCGCGCCGGCGTCCGCGAGCGTGTGGCAGCTGGCGCAGGCCGGCTTGCCGTTCTCGCCCTTCGTGAACAGCGTCTTCCCGTTCGTGACGTCGCCCTTGGTCGCGACGCTGCCCACGCCACCGCAGCCCGCAAGGACGAGCGCTGCGCCCAGCCCGAGTGTCGCCGCGACCAGCCGCACGACTGTTACGCGGCGCTGTCCCCGAGCTTGGCGAGGGCGTCCTCGCGGTTCGGGTAGATCGTGAAGACGCGATCGAGGCCGGTGATCTCGAAGATCTTCGTGATGTTGCGGTCGTCGCAGACGAGGACGAGCTGACCGCCGTTCGGGCGCAGCCGCTTCACGCCGCCGACGAGCACGCCGAGGGTGGTCGAGTCGATGAAGGTCGTGTCGGTCAGGTCGACGAGCACGGTCTTCGCGCCCTGGCCGATGACCTCGAGCAGCTGCTGCTTGAACTCGGGAGCGGTGTAGAGATCGACCTCGCCCGCGAGCGAGATCAACGAGGTGCCGTCACCGAGCTGCTCCGTCTTGATGTCGAAATTCATGCGTCCCCCGTGCGTCGCCGTTGGCCGCGGAGTCTAACTGCCCGCGGACTTGGCGGGCGTGGGAGCGAACGGCTTCAGCTCGGTGATCCGCTGCTGGATCTGCGCCTTCAGCGCGGTGCTCTGGTTGAGCTTCAGGAGGGCCTTGTAGGCGACGATCGCCTGGCCCGCCCAGGTCGATCCGTCCTGCTGCGCGGTGGCGGCCTGCGGGCTCTCCGGGACGTAGCTGCTGAAGGTGAGCGCGGTGTTGACCGCCGTGGTGCCCTCGGGCCCCAGCTGCGCGAGGATGTTGCTGCGCTCGGTCCCACCGGCGAGCGCCACGGCTGCGGTGAGCACGTCGAGCTCCTTGTGCTTCGCGGCGCTGTAGGCCTTGTAGAAGTCCGTCGCCTTCTGGACGGCGTCCGAGTGGATGCCGGCCGAGATCGGGTCGGTGACGAGCTTGGACGCCGGCTCGCTCGCCGGCGCGCTCTGGACGACGTCGTTCGTGACGGCCTGAAGCTGCGAGTACTGCGCGTCCGCGTCCTTCTGGTAGAGGAGGGCGAGGTTGTGGCGCGCGGTGGCGTCCTTCGGCCGCAGGGCGATGTAGCGCAGGTAGGTCGCCTCGGCCGTCTCGGTCGTGTCCTTGGCCGCCTGCGCCTTGCCGAGCTCGAGGAGCGCAGGCGCCAGCTTGGCGCTGTCCTTGCCCGCTTTGTCCACCTTCTTCTGCGCGGCTTTGACCGGATCCGGGCTGCCGCTGCCGAAGAAGGAGAACCCGCCGAGCATGTCGCCGACGCCCGTCGATCCGGAGCCGACTCCCGCGAACGCGAACGCGAGGGCGAAGACGAGCGCGAGGAGGATGAAGACCCAGCGCGCGTGGCGCCGGATCCGCATGAAGAACATCTCGTCCTGGGCGCTTATCGACTCGTGGCTGATCCCGGCGGTGCCGCGGACGCGCTTGCGAGCATTCGCCTTCGTGCGTCTACGGCTGCGCTGCGATGCCTTTGCCACTCCCCGTTCCCCTTCTCGTAGCGGATCTCGCCGCCGACCAGCGTAGCCTGGACGTGCTCCGGGCTGCCACCGAGGACGACTGCGGTCGCGGGATCTTCCCACGGATGGAGCCCCGTGTCCGCGAGTGCGACGACTGCGAGGTCCGCGCGCTTGCCCGGGACGAGGGAGCCGATCTCGCCGTCGAGCCCGAGCGCACGGGCGCCGCCCAGGGTGGCGAGCTCGAGCGCCTCGGTCGCGGACAAGGACTCGGCGGCGTGCTCGCGGGCACGCGCGTGCATCACGGCGGCGCGCAGCTCGGCGAAGAGGTCGAAGTCGACGGCTGAGTTGGGGCTGTCCGTTCCGAGCCCGACGCGGGCGCCGGCGTCGAGGAGCGCGCGCAGCGGGGCGATCCCGCAGCCGAGGTAGCTGTTGGAGCGAGGGCAGTGGACGACGCCGCTGCCCGACCCGGCGAGCAGGGCGAGCTCGTCCGGCTGCAAGTCGACGCAGTGCACCGCCGCGAGGCGCGGCGAGAGGAGGCCGCGCTCCGCGAGGGCGCGGATCCCCGTCGAGCCGGTCGGGCCGAGCAGCTTGTCGCCGAGCGAGCGCTGCCACGGGCCGGCGCCCTGCTCCAGCCACTCGCGCTCCGCCGCGGTCTCGGCGAGGTGGCTCATGAGCGGCAGGCCGAGCTCTGCGACCGCTGCGTAGACGTCGATTCCGGTTGTGTACGGCGCGTGGGGCGACACGCCGAGGCGCACGCGCTCGGAGAGGTGCGGCCCGACCTCGTCCCGCAGCCGGGCGAAGCGCGCGAGCGCCGGCTCCGGGTCGTCGCCGAAGACCTCGAGGTAGAGCGTCGCTCGCAGCCCGAGCTCGTGCGCGGCCGCGGCGGCCGCGCCCGTGAAGCTCGCATCGCCGATCGTCGTGACGCCTGAGCCGAGGCACTCGGCCGCGCCGAGGCGGGCGATCGCCTCGTGGTCGTCCGCGCGCAGCAGCTGCTTGCGCTCGATGTGCGTCGCGAGCCACTCCTCGAAGGGGAGCCCGTCCCCGAAGCCGGCGTAGACCGCGTACTCCAGGTGCGTGTGCGCGTTGACGAGCCCCGGGACGATCGCCGCGCCCTCGTAGCGCGTGCCCGCGCCCAGGTCGGCGGAGCGGCCGACCGCGACGATGCGCCCGTCCTCGAACGCGATGGCGCCGTCGCGAATCGGCTCGCCCTCGACAGGCAGCACCCAGTCCGCTGAGAGCACGGTCGCCAACGCGCCGACGTTACAGGCTCGCGGGAGCGCTTACTGCTCTGCGGGCGGCACGGGCGTCTGCTGCACCGGAGGCGCAACGACGGGCGGAACAGCCTGCGCCGGTGGGAGCTGGGCGGGCTCGTCGTCCTTGCCCGTCACCGAATTCTTGAACTCTCGCATCCCGGTGCCGAGCGAGCGGCCGATCTCCGGCAGGCGCTTCGCGCCGAAGAGCAGCAGCGCGATCACGAGCAGGATGATGATCTGGTACGGGGCGATGTTTCCCACGGTTCGAGGATAGCCGGTTTCCGCGGGTGGTCGAGCGGGCGCGCGCGGGCCCACAGCCACAAACGGGCGCACAGCGTCCGACTCCCGACCTGGACCCGCTAGAATCCGTGTCACGAGCGCGGGCATGAAGCCCGTCGCAGCGCGGCTTGCGGATGAACAAAGTCTGCCGCGCGCGGCTCGTGACGAGAAGAAAGAGGACTATGGCACTGCTCGAGCTGAAGAATCTGCACGTCGCCCTCGAGGACGGCACCGAGATCGTGAAGGGCGTCGACCTCGCCGTCGACACCAACGAGGTGCACGCGATCATGGGGCCGAACGGCTCGGGCAAGTCCACGCTGGCCTACACGCTGATGGGCCACCCCGGCTACGTCGTGACCGAGGGGGACATCCTCTTCGACGGCGAGTCGATCGTCGAGGCCGCCCCGAACGAGCGGGCGCAGAAGGGCCTCTTCCTCGCCTTCCAGTACCCGCAGGTCATCCCCGGCGTGTCCGTCACGAACTTCCTGCGCACGGCCATCAACGCCGTCCGCAAGGCGCGCAACGGCGGCGTCGATGACCCGATGCCGATCCCGGAGTTCCGCAAGGAGCTCTTCGCGCAGATGGAGCACCTCAAGGTCTCTCGCGAGCTCGCCTCCCGGTATCTGAACGACGGGTTCTCCGGCGGCGAGAAGAAGCGCGTCGAGATCCTGCAGATGGCGCTCCTCAAGCCGCGGATCGCGGTGCTCGACGAGACCGACTCCGGCCTCGATATCGACGCGCTGAAGATCGTCGCGCAGGGCGTGCAGTCGCTCGTCAGCCCCGAGATGGGCGCGCTCGTCATCACGCACTACCAGCGCATCCTCAACTACGTGACCCCCGACCACGTCCACGTCTTCGTCGGCGGGAAGATCGTCGCGAGCGGCGGCTCCGAGCTCGCGCACAAGCTGGAGGCCGAGGGGTACGAGGCCTTCATCCCCGCTACTGTGGGAGCAGACGCGTAATGGCACAGCAGACCGAATCCGAGATCGTCCAGGGCATCGGCTCCGACTACGAGATCAAGTACGGCTTCAGCGTTCCTGAGGACTACTTCTTCAAGTCGGGCCGGGGGCTCTCGCACGAGCTGGTCGACGCGATCAGCTCGCACAAGAACGAGCCGGAGTGGATGCGCAAGTTCCGGCACAAGTCGCTCGACTACTTCTATGCCCGCCCGATGCCCACCTGGGGCGGCGACATGTCGGGGATCGACTTCGAGAACATCTACTACTACATCCGCCCGACCGAGAACCAGGCCGACTCGTGGGACGACCTGCCTGCGGACATCAAGTCCACCTGGGACAAGCTCGGGATCCCCGAGGCCGAGAAGAAGTACCTCGCCGGGGTCGGCGCTCAGTACGAGTCCGAGGTCGTCTACCACAAGCTCCAGAAGGAGCTCGAGGACCAGGGCGTCATCTTCCTCGACATGGACTCGGGCCTGCGCGAGCACGAGGATGTCGTCAAGCAGTACTTCGGGACGGTCATCCCGCAGAACGACAACAAGTTCGCCGCGCTGAACTCGGCCGTCTGGTCGGGCGGCTCGTTCATCTACGTGCCGAAGGGCGTCCGGATCGAGATGCCGCTCCAGGCCTACTTCCGCATCAACGCGGAGAACATGGGGCAGTTCGAGCGCACGATGATCATCGTCGACGAGGACGCGTATGTGCACTACGTCGAGGGCTGCACGGCGCCGATCTACTCGTCCGACTCGCTCCATTCGGCCGTGGTCGAGATCATCGTCAAGCCGCGGGGAAGGTGCCGGTACACGACGATCCAGAACTGGTCGACGAACGTCTACAACCTCGTGACGAAGCGGGCGGTCGCCTACGAGGACTCGACGATGGAGTGGGTCGACGGGAACCTCGGGTCGAAGCTGACCATGAAGTACCCGGCGATCTGGCTCGTCGGGCCGCGCGCCCACGGCGAGGTGCTCTCGATCGCCTTCGC
>JAWVDX010000117.1:0-3860 GCA_033857015.1 Gaiellaceae bacterium | reverse complement strand
TATGGTCGTGTCCTCGTCGCGTCAAGAAGACTTGGCTTGACGAAATCCCGAATGGCGTCACCGCAGAGAGCGAGCCGGAATCTCCGCTCCTCCCCTGGTTGGAGGCTGCTCCGGCTCGCTTCCTTTTCGCGGAGAGGGGACTAGCGAATGTGTGGGATCGTCGGCTACGTCGGCTCGCGGCCGGCCAAGGCGCTGCTGCTCGATGGGCTCCAGCGGCTCGAGTACCGCGGCTATGACTCCGCGGGCATCGCGCTGCGCGAGGACGAGGGGCTCGACTACGTCCGCGCCGTCGGCAACCTGCAGAACCTGATCGCGGAGGCGGGCACCAACGGCTCCGCCGCGCGGCACGGCCTCGGCCACACCCGCTGGGCCACGCACGGCGGCGTGACCGAGCGCAACGCGCATCCGCTCACCGGCTGCGACTCGACCAAGCTCGCGATCGTCCTCAACGGGATCATCGAGAACTACCGCGAGCTGCGGGACGAGCTCATGTCCGAAGGGCACGTCTTCACCTCGGAGACCGACGCCGAGGTGGTCGTCCACCTGCTCGAGCGCGTCTACGAGGGCGACCTGGCCGCCGCGGTCAGCCGGATCTACCCGCTGCTCGAGGGGCACTTCACGATCGTCGCGATCCACCACGACGAGCCGCAGCTGCTCGTCGGCGTCCGCCATCAGACCCCGCTCGTCGTCGGCATCGGCGAGGGCGAGACCTTCCTCGCCTCGAACGTCGCCGCCTTCCTCAGCGAGACGCGCCGCGCGATCTTCCCCGACGACGGCCAGGTCGTGGCGGTCACGCCGGAGTCGGCCCGCTTCTTCGTCGACGGCGCCGAGATCGAGCAGCCGGCGATCGAGGAGCTCGACTGGGACGACGAGCAGGCCGAGCGCGGCGGCTACGAGACGTTCATGCTCAAGGAGATCTACGAGCAGCCGGAGGCGGTCGCCGAGACGCTCGGCGAGCGCATCCGCCACGGCCGCCTCGAGCTCGACGGGCTCGGCCTCGACGACGGGCAGCTGAAGCGCCTGCGGCGCATCGTCATCCTCGCGTGCGGCACCGCCTACCACGCGGGCGTCGTCGGCCGCTACCTGATCGAGGAGTGGGCCCGCGTGCCGGTCGAGCACGACATCGCGAGCGAGTGGCGCTACCGCAACCCCGTGCTCGACAGCGACACGCTCGTCATCGGGATCTCGCAGTCGGGCGAGACGCGCGACACGATCCAGGCGATGGCGCTCGCCCGCTCGATGGGCGCGCACACGCTGGCGATCACGAACATGATGGGCGCGCAGATCACGCGCGAGGTCGACTCGGTCCTCTACACGCGCGCGGGACTCGAGATCGGCGTCGCGGCCACGAAGACGTTCACCGCGCAATGCGCGCTGCTCGCGCTGCTGGCGCTGAAGCTGGCGCAGGAGCGGGACACGCTTCCCGCCTCCGAGCTCGAGGCCCTGACCAACGAGCTCGCCTCCCTCCCCGCGAAGCTACAGGGCTTCCTGGACGAGGTCGACGCGGGTGTCCACCCCATCGACGCGATCGCCCGCAAGCACGCGAACAAGGCCTTCTTCCTCTACCTCGGACGCAACGTCGGCCTGCCGATCTGCCTGGAGGGGGCGCTGAAGCTGAAGGAGATCTCCTACATCCCGACAGAGGCCTACTCGGCCGGGGAGATGAAGCACGGGCCGATCGCGCTGCTCGACGACCAGACGCCGGTCGTCGTCATCGCGACCGACTCGCACGTGTACGACAAGGTCGTCTCGAACATCCAGGAGACCCGGGCCCGCGGCGCGCACGTCATCGCGATCGCCACCGAGGGGAACGAGGACATCTACCACCACGCGAACGACGTCATCACCGTGCCGAAGGCGAACGAGTACCTGGAGCCGATCCTGGCCATCGTGCCGCTCCAGCTGCTCGCCTACCGCATCGCCCGGATCCGCGGCGCGAACGTCGACCAGCCGCGGAACCTCGCGAAGACCGTCACCGTCGAGTAGCCGATCCTGCGCGCTAAGGTGCCGCGGTGAGAGAGCGCCGCTGGACACTCGCCGCGATCCTCGGAGCGACGTTCATGCTCCTCGTGGACGTCACGATCATCCAGGTCGCGCTGCCCCGGATCCAGGTGCAGATGCATGCGAGCTTCACGACGCTCGCCTGGGTCATCGACGCGTATGCGCTCACGCTCGCGGCGCTGATCCTGACGAGCGGCTCGCTCGCGGATCGCTTCGGCCGGCGGCGCATCTTCGTCTGGGGCGTCGGCATCTTCACGGCCGCCTCGGCGTTCTGCGGCGTCGCGCAGAGCGCGCTCCAGCTCGACATCGGGCGGGGCCTCCAGGGCGTCGGCGGCGCGGCGATGTTCGCCACCTCGCTCGCGCTGATCGGACAGGAGTTCAGCGGACGTGAGCGCGGCAACGCGATCGCCCTCTGGGGCGCGACGATCGGCGGCGCGGTCGCGATCGGGCCGCTGCTCGGCGGCGCCCTCACCGAGTGGCTGAGCTGGCGCTGGATCTTCTACGTGAACCTCCCGATCGGCATCGCCGTGATCGCGCTCGCGCAACGCCACATCAAGAACCTGCGCGACCCCGAGGCGCGCACCGCCGACGTGGCCGGGCTCGTGACCTTCTCCGGCTCGCTCTCGCTGCTCATCTTCTCGCTCCTGCGGGGGAACGAGTCGGGCTGGTCGAGCGGGCTCATCCTCTGCACCCTCGGGGCGGCAGCCGTGCTGTTCGTCGCGTTCCTCGCCGTCGAGCTCCGGCAGGCGCGACCGATGCTCGACCTCGGGCTGTTCCGCTCGCCCGCGTTCTGCGGCGTGGCGCTCGGCACCTTCGCGATCGGAGCCGGGATGTTCGCCCTGTTCCCGTGGATCTCGCTCTACCTGCAGAACGGGCTCGGCTACTCGCCGCTGCAGGGCGGGCTGCGGATGCTCCCGGCGACGCTGCTCGCGTTCGTCGTCCCGATCCTCGCGCGGCGCTTCGGGAGCCGCTGGCCGGCGGCGGTGCACCTCTGGGTCGGGCTGGGGATCGTCGCGATCGGGCTCGTCCTGATGCGCGACCTCGCGGCCGGCTCGCGCTGGACGGCGCTCCTGCCGGGCCTGATCGTCGTGGGCTTCGGGATCGGCCTCGCCAATCCGGCCATCGGTCAGCTTGCGCTCGCGGTCGCTCCGCCCGAGCGTGCCGGGATGGCCTCCGGGATCAGCAACACCTGCCGGATCGGCGGCCTGGCGATGGGTTTCGCCGGGCTCGGCGCGCTGCTCCAGGACCGGCTCTGGGCGCGGCTCCACATGCTCGTCCCGAGCGCGCCGCACGAGCTCGCGAACGTGATCGCCTCGGCCGGCCCGCGGGCGGCAGCGGCGCGCGTGCCCCTGGCGCAGCGGCCCGAGCTCGTCGCGGCAGGCCGCGATGCGTCGGTCGCCGGCCTCGACGCGGACTTCCTCGCCGGGTCGATCCTGCTGGCGCTCGGCTGCCTCCTCGTGCTCGCCCTCGTGCGGGTCAAGCGCCCGGCCGCGACGGCCGCTAGCGAGCCCGCCGCGCCGTGATCTCCATCCAGGAGACCGACCGGCACATGGGACAGCTCGCCGGCGCTTCGCGCACCGCCACCCCGTACCTGCACGTCTGACAGAGGAAGTAGTGGAGCGGCAACCTGACTGGGACGCTCTCCAACCTGTGCATGCCTTCACCGTAGGCGGGTGAGGCGCCTCCGTGGGTTGCGCCCTGGTGAACGGGCGGGACCAAACTGGAGGGGGCGCCGCGAGACGCCCCCTCCGTCAGAGCCGATGCCTCCGGAGCTCTAGCTCTGAACCGTCTTGAGCGTCTTCTCGGCCGCGAAGAGCACCTTCTTCGGGATCGGCGCGAACAGCAGCTTCGCGTTGTAC
>JAWVDX010000116.1:0-3212 GCA_033857015.1 Gaiellaceae bacterium | reverse complement strand
CGCCGAGCTCGGCGACCGCCGCCATCTGCCCGCCGGGGATCCGCGCCGCCAGCTCGACGACCCGGATCACGCCGTCGTCGCAGACGAGCAGCTGCGGGTAGGCGATCGCGTTCTCGAGGCCGAGCGCATGGATCGCGTGCGTTACGACCCGCTCCACCTCCGCGCGGGTCGTCAGGTCGAGCGCGGCGGGATAGACGTGCGCGGTCGCCACGCCGAAGCCGACGCCGGCAGGCCGGATGCGATCCGACAGCGTCAGCACGCTGACCTCGGAGCCGCGCGCGACCGCGAGGACGTTCACCTCGGCGCCGGCGTGGTAGCTCTCGAGGATCGCCTCCTGGCGCGTCGACTCGGCGAGCGCCAGCGGCAGCGCGCGATCGAGCTGTTCCAGCGAGTCCACCCGGAAGAGGCCCCGCTGCCCGGCCGAGTCGGCCGCCTTCAGAACCGCGGGAAAGCCGATCGTGTCGGCTGCGCTTCGCGTCTCCTGGAGGCTGCGGAGCGCCGCGAAGCGCGGTTGCGCGACGCCCGCCTCGCCGAGGGCGCGGCGCATCGCCACCTTGTGCGTCACCCGGCGCGCCGCCTCGGAGCCGATCCCCGGCAGGCCCAGCTGCTCGGCGATCGCCGCCACGATCGGCACCGCCCGGTCAGCGGACACCGTCATCACGCCGTCGACGGCGTGGCGCCGGCCCACGGCGACCACGGCGTCCAGATCCTGGAAGTCCACCGCCTCGCCCACGGTCGCGTCTGCAAGCCCCGGCGCCTCGGCGTTGCGATCGACGGCGACGACACGCACGCCGAGCTCCAGCACGCGCCGGATCGCCTTGCGCTGATGCCGGCCCGCGCCGACGAAGAGGACGGTCTTGCCTTCCACGTCGCCGATGCTAACGGTGGATACGATCGAGACATGGACGAGGCGACGGCGCAGCGGCTCATCGAGGAGCAGCAGCGCTACTACCGTGCGCGAGCCCCCGAGTACGACGACTGGTGGCTCCGGCGCGGCCAGTACGACCTCGGAGAGGAGACGAACGTTCTCTGGCGCGCCGACCTGGCCGAGCTCGAGCAGGCGCTCGAGCGCTTCGCCCCGCGCGGCGACGTGCTCGAGCTCGCTGCCGGCACCGGGCTCTGGACGCGCCACCTGGCCCGCTTCGCCGACCATCTGACCGCGGTCGACGCCGCCCCGGAGACACTCGAGCTCAACCGCGGGCGCGTCGGTGGCGCGGTCGAGTATGTCGCCGCCGACCTCTTCGCATGGGAGCCCGACCGCCTCTATGACGCCTGCTTCTTCGGCTTCTGGCTCTCGCACGTCCCGAGCACGCGCTTTGCCGAGTTCTGGCGCCTCGTCGACCGCGCGCTGAAGCCGGATGGCCGCGTCCTGTTCGTCGACAACGCGACGCAGTTCCCCGGCCTGGGGACGCGGCCGACGGGCGAGGAGAGCGTGCTGCGGCGTGTCGCCGACGGACGCGAGTTCGAGATCGTGAAGCGCTTCTACGAGCCGGCCTGGCTCGAGCAGGAGCTGGCCACTCTCGGCTGGCGCGCGACAGTCGAGGTGACCGCGAACGGCGCCTTCCTCTGCGGCTCAGCGGTGCGTGAGCCCGCGGACGCGCTCGCGGAGCGACGGGCCGACATCGTCGTTCACGTGGAGCTCCGCGCAGAGCAAGGCTGAGGCGGCGCTCCCGCGCTCGCCGTAGCCCAGCGTCACGACCGCGTCGTCGCCGGCGGCTCGCCAACCGTCTTCCGTCAGCTCGTACACCTCGTGCTCCGGGACGTGGAACCCCGCGTGCGCGAAGATCTCGAGCCACTGCGCCGGCTGGTGCTGGACGAACCAGCCGTGATCCTCCTCCGCGCCGGTCGGCACCGAGATCAGGAGCCGCCCGCGCCCCGTGAGGACGCGGCGCAGCTCGCGCAGGCCGCTCTCCATCCCGCCGCGACTCAGGGCGCGGACGCCGTAGCCGGTGTTGTCCTTGCCGACGTGCTCCACCGTCGACACGCAGAAGGCCAGGTCGAACGACTCGTTCTTGAACGGCAGCGAGCGGATGTCGGCGCGCACGGTCTCCATCCCCGCGAGCGGGAACGGCTCGGCGAGGTCGACGCCGACGAGCCGGTCGGCCTCGAGCTCGAGCAGGCCGAGGAGGTACGCCGGCTCGGCGAACGCGTAGCCGGCGTCGAGGACGTGCTCCTCCTCGTGGTAGCGGGAGAGCACCCAGGGGAGCTCGATCACCCGCTCGTCGAGCGTAGACGCGCCGGTCAGCTCGCGCAGGCGCTCGCCCGTGCGCCGCGCACGCGCGGCGGCGGCGACCGCGTCGTCGAGCGCGCTCGACGCGGCGAAGTCGTCGCTCGCGACCAGCTCGGCGAGCAGTCCCGGCCGGGAGAGGCGCCGTTCGCGCAGGCGCAGCAGCGCATCCTCGCGATCGTCCTCGTCCGGCTCGCGGCGGAGCGCCAGGCGGTACACCCAGTCGACGAAGCGCTCGTCGTCGAGCTCGGCGAGGCGGAGGTAGACGGGCAGGCGCGGATCCACTGAACTGCGATCTTAGGCCGCTTCAGCGCAGCAGGAACGCAATGCGGTTCCAGCGCGCGAGCTCGCAGCCATCGCGGCGGTGGAACGTCGCCCAGATGCGGCGCCCGCGGAACGTCCCGGTGACGCGCGCGGCCTGCGGGCCGCCGTAGATCATCGTGCAGGCCATCCCCTTCGGCGTCGGCGCGAACGGGGCGGCCAGGGCCGCGAGCCGGCGACACGCAGCAGCCGCGTCCGGCAGCGTCCCGCCCGCCGGTGCGCAGCGCAGCGTCCAGCGGTGCGAGCCGCCGCCCGTCCCGCCGGGCCAGACCGTCACGGAGAGCGCAGCGGGCGAGGCGCCACGACTTAGCAACAGACTGTTACTAAGTACGGGCGCACCGACGACGGCGAGCGTCGCGACGAGCGACAGGTGGCGCATCCTGGGCCAAATCACCCCGGTAGAGTGCCTCTTCGTGGCTCTGAGCGGGAAGAGGATCTTCGTCACCGGCGGCGCCGGCTTCATCGCGACCACGCTGATCCGCCGGCTCGTGGATGCGAACGAGATCGTCGCGCTCGACAACCTCCACCGCGACACGCGGACCGCCTCCGAGCTCGCCGGCCATCCGAATCTCACCTTCATCCAGGCCGACGTGCTCGACGCAGACGCCGTCCTGGCTGCCGCCGAGGGCGCGACGCACGTCGTCCACTGCGCCGCGATCGCCGG
>JAWVDX010000115.1:0-5322 GCA_033857015.1 Gaiellaceae bacterium | reverse complement strand
CGAGGTAGTGCGCGAGGCCGTGCGAGATCGCGATGTGGATGTGCGCGAGCTGGGCGACCGAGCGATCCGCCATGGCGAAGAAGCGGCTCTCGCGGAACTCGTTGAACCCGTGCTTGGTCGAGATCCGCACCGGGACGCCCGCCATGAGGCCCGCCAGCTGCCCGTAGGCGTCCGCGTGCACCAGGTGCGTGTGGACGATCAGCGGCCGCATGCGGGCCAGGTAGCCGAGGAGCTTGCAGAACGCGATCGGGTCGACGTCACGCCGCAGCGGGATGGCGTCGAACGGGACGCCGCGTTCGGTCAGCGCACGCGCGAAGTCCCACGCGCCAGGCTCGTGCTCGTGCAGCATCAGCAGGCGGACGTCCCAGCCTCGCCCGCGCAGCTCCGGGAGCAGCGAGAGCAGGTGCGCCTCCGAGCCGGAGATCCCCGCCACCTTCTGGATGTGCAAGATGGTGCCGCGCTTCATCGCGGGATAGCCCCCATCACGCCGTCGGCCCAGTGCTCGACGGAGTGCTCCGCGACGACCTGCTCGCGCAGCGCCTGCCCGAGCTCGGCGCGGCGCGCCGGGGCGAGCGCAGCGAAGGCCTGGAGCCGGTCCGCGAGCGCGGCCACGTCGTCCGTCGGGAAGCGCAGCTCCTCCGGCAGGAAGGTGTCGAAGACGGGATTCGAGGCCAGCACCGGCAGGCACGACGCCGCAGCCTCGTAGACCACCTTGTCGGGCGCACCCGGGCGCATGTTGTTGACGAGCAGGTCGCTGGTGGCGAAGAGGGCGGGCAGCTCGGTCCGCGGCACCGGGTCGCCGAGGTCGACGACGTCGCGCAGCCCCAGGCTGTCGGCCACGGTGCCGAGGGTGAAGCGCTCGTGCTGGGCCTCCGCGACGAGCACCGGGCCGCGCACGACGAGCCGCGCGTCGAGGCCGCGCTCGCGCACGACCGCGAGCGCGCGGAGGACGGTCGCGAGCCCCTTCGCCCGGGAGTAGCGCCCGAGCGCGAGGATGCGCAGCGTCCCGTCGGGCCGGCGCGGCTCGACGCAGGAGAACTCGGCGGGCTCGATCCCGTGCCCGATCGCCTGCACGCGGGCGCGAGCCAGCGGCACGGAGCGCCGGTCGACCGAGAGGATCAGGTCGCACACCCGGGCCGCCGCGACGAGGGTGCGCGTCCGCTTCCAGTGCGTGTACCAGAGCAGGAGCGGCACCTTCCGCGGCTTGGTCAGCGGCGCAGCGAGCACCGCGTAGATGGGGCACATGTGCGCGAGCACGGCGATCGGCGGGTCGCGCAGCTCCGCCGAGAGCGCGGCCAGGTAGCGCGCCGTGCGCACCGGCTTCGAGCTGCCGCCGAAGGTGCGGACGCGGCAGTTCGCCGGCAGCGTCTCCGGGACGGCGCCCAGCGCGAGCACGACGAGCTCGTCGACGCGCCGCGCGAGGGCGTCCAGCTTCGTGACCGTCGCGGCCAGCGCGGGATGGCCCGGATCGACTTGCTGTGTGACGACGATGAGCTTGGTCAAGGGACGCACTAAAAGAAGTCGGTGTCCCCGAGGGAGAGGTGCCAGTCCGTCGGCAGCGTGAATCTCTCCTGCAGCGGGCGACCCATGAAGTCCAGCGTCAGCGGCGCAGGAAGGAACCCGCTTGCTGCCAGAGCGAGGCGCTGCGCCTTCCCGCGTGGCGGAAGCGTCACGATCGCGTCCGCGTGCTCGACCTCCGCAATGCAGCGGCGCACGAGGGCGCGCGCGTCGCCGAAACCCGCCGGTGCGACGAGGTCGGCCAGCACCGCGAGCGGGGCTCCGCGATGGCGCTTGGCGCGCACCACGGCGTACCCGCTCAGCTCGCCGTCGCGAATCGAGGCGAAGGCGCGGTAGTCCCACGGCGAGTCGAGATAGCGCCAGTTCAGATGCTCCGCACGGCGCACGACGTGACTCCCCCACGCAGCCGCCGCACGCTCGTAGAGCGTGTCGGTGGCAGGGCCAAAGCGCGTCAGAGGGACGACCTTCACCGCGCCGTAGGCACGCGCCTCGTCGCTTGCGGCATGGAGCCGCCCCGCCCCGTCGCCGCGCGAGCGCAGGTGGCGCACCGGCGCGCCGGCGCGCAGCAGCCGGGCCCACAGACGCCGCTTGCCGAGCCGGCTCCAGCCCAGGCGCTGCGTGAAGAGCCGCGCCGTCGGCGCGCTGGCGAACGCAAGCACGCAGGCGATCCCGGTAGCCGCCGAACGCTCCTCGTTGTAGCGCTCCAGGAGCTGGAAGATGCCCTTGCCGCGTGCCGCCGCCGCGGTTGTCCCGTGCACCGAGAACGAGCCGAGCCTCTCGGCGCCGTCGAGGCGCATCGGCATCGCCGTCGCGCCCAGCACGCCCAGAACGGACCCGTCCTCCTCGGCCACCGCCAGCTCGAGCCGCCCGGTCGGGTTGCGCTCGAACCACCAGGCGAACTCGTCCACGCGCATCGACTCCTCGCCCCAGGCGTCGCGCATGAGGCGGAGGAACTCGTCCCTGTCCGCAGGCGCGTAGTCGCGAATCGTCACTTGGTGGCCGTGCCGAGCGCCTGGTTGAAGAGCCGGCGCGCATACGTTCCCGCGACGGTGTCCTTCAGCGCAATCGCGTCGCAGGCGCCCGCGAGGACGAGCTCGAATGTCCGTGCCGGGTAGGGCTCGACGTTGTAGCGGTGGAGGCGCAGCGGATCCGACGCGGCCGAGTTCGCCCCGGACACCGAGGTGAACGCGACCTCGTAGCCGGCCTGGCGCAGGAGGCTGAGGTGCACCGGCTTGTAGTGCGCCTCGGAGCCCTTCACGTAGGCGAAGGCGCGCACAGGACGGCCGAGCCGCTCCTCGAGGCGCAGCTTCGCCAGGGCGATCTCGCGCGCCGCCTCGTCCACCTCGAGATCCGCGAGCGGGCGGTGGCTGATCCCGTGCGACTCGATCCGCACGCCGCCGGCCTCGAGCTCGGCCAGCTCCGACCAGTCCAGCGTCTCGTTCAGAAGTCCGCGCTTCACCAGGTGCTCCTCGTGCGGGAGCGGGCGCCGGTCGTCCAGGTAGCCGATCGGGACGAAGAGCACCGCCGGATAGCCGTGCTTGCGCAGGATCGGCACCGCGTTCGCGAGGTTGTCGCGGTAGCCGTCGTCGAAGGTGATGAGCACCGCGCGCTCGGGGAGCACCGTTCCCTCGGCGTAGTGGTCGAGCACCGCGTCGAGGCCGACCACGGTGTAGCCGAGCTCGCCGAGGAGCGACATCTGCTCGTCGAAGTTGGCGCACGGCACCGAGAGCGGGTTCCCGGGCAGGTCGTTGACCTTGTGGTACATGAGGACGCGCAGCATCCGGGCCTCGTGGCCGTCGGTCAGGTGGAGCGCCGAGGTCGTCTCCCCGATCGAGCGGTAGACGCCGTTCTTCAGCAGCTGCTTGAAGCGTTCCGCACGCACGTCACAAGTCTAGGGTTCGCGCCCCACGAGCACGGCGTCCACCAGCGCACGCGTTCGCGCGGCAAACTCCTCGGCGCTCGCCCGCCAGGGGCCGTTGCTCGCCGCGGCGCCGGCCGCGAGGCGGCGCGCCTCGTCCGCGTTGCCCAGGACATGCACGAGCGCAGCAGCCAGGCCCGGCGCGTCGCCGCGCTCGAGGACGAAGCCGTTCTCACCGTCGCGCACCAGGTCGGGCACGCCGCCTGCACGCGTCGCCACGACCGGGCGCCCGCGGCAGAAGGACTCCATGACGATGCGTGGCAGGCCTTCCGACTCGGACGGCAGGAAGAGGCAGGTCGCCTCGTCGAGGAACGACGGGATCGCCGCGTTCTCCAGGCGCGGCACCCAGGTGACGCTCCCTCCCGAACGGCCGACGAAGTGCTCGACCTCGCGGGTCGCGTGCCCGCTTCCGACCAGTGCGAGCCGCGCGTCCGGAAGGCGCTCGCGCACGATGCCCCAGGCTGCGAACAGCGTCGGCAGGCCCTTGTAGGCCTCGAGCACGCCGACGAACGCGGCGCGGGGCCGGTCAGGGAGCGGGACGGGCGGACGCTCGACGAAGGCCGAGAGGTCGACGAAGGCGGGGAACTCGGCAAGCGGCTCGATACCGCGGCTACGCACGAGCTCGCTCGTGAAGGGCGACAGGGTGCGGACGCCGTCGACACGCCGTAGCGCGATTCCGGACACGAGGTCGGCCGGGAGCGTCGCGAGGCGCCGCAGGCGGCTGCCGTAGAGCCGAGTCGAGGTGCGCCAGTCGCCGTGGATGTCCGTGACGATCGGGACGTCCGTCCCGGTCAGGCGGCGCGCGAGCAGGCAGGCGGCCGCCTCGTACGGGCTCTGCGCCAGGACGACATCGGGCCCGAAGCTGCGCAGCGCGCCCGCGACGGCTCTCGGGAGGAGGAGCTGACAGGCGAGGCCGTTCCGTGGCAGCGAGAGGTCGAAGCGGCCGTCGCCGGAGCCGCTTCCGCGAGCGAGCACGCGCACGTCGAGCTGCGCCGCCAAGGCGTCCCACTTGCGCGCGAGCGACTCCCCGAGCGGCAGCGCGTAGCGCGTGCGGGCGACGAAGAGCGCCCGTGGCCGCGGCGCGGACGGCGCCGCGCTCACAGCCGAACCGCCTCGACGAGCTCGCGCATCCGCAGGGCGAACTGCTCCGGCGTCGCGAGCCACGGCTCGGCGCTCGGGCGGGCATTCGCGGCGAGCCGGTCGAGCCGTGCCGGGTCGTCCAGGAGCGCTGCGAGCGCGTTCGCGAGCGCATCGACGTCACCGGGCGCGACGAGCACGCCGTTCTCGCCGTCGGTGACGACGTCCGGGATCCCGCCGACGTCGCTGCCGAGCACCGGCCGGCCGCGGCAGAGCGCCTCGACGACGACCCGCCCCATGCCCTCGGAGCGCGACGGCAGCACGAGGAACAACGCGCCGTCGAGCGCGCGTGCGACGCCCGCGGTGTCGAGGCTCCGCGTCCAGCGCACCTGCGCCGGCAAGTCTGCGACCAGCTGCCCGACGAGGCTGTCCCGCGAGCCGGTGCCGACGACGTGCAGCTCCGCGCCGGGCCTCTCTGCGGCCACGCGCCGCCAGGCCTGTGCCAGGACGTCGATCGCCTTGTACGGCTCGAGCACGCCCACGAAGAGGACGGCCGGGCGCTCGGGGAGCGGGACGAGCGGCGGGTCGAGGAACGGACGGAGATCCATGTAGGCGGGGAAGACGGCGGTGGGCTCGCGGCCGGCGGCGCGCCCGATCCGGGTCGTGTAGCCCGAGACGGTGCGCACCCCGTCCGCCCGTCCCAGCCCGACGCGTGCGAGCCGATCCGCGAACGGATCGAGCAGCCGCCGGACGGGCGAGCCGTAGAGGCGCGTGACAGCCCGCCAGTCGCCGTGGACGTCGCAGATGAT
>JAWVDX010000114.1:0-3808 GCA_033857015.1 Gaiellaceae bacterium | reverse complement strand
GCCACGGTCTGCGCCTGTCCCACGACCGAGGCGAGCCTGGGCGACGGCTGCGTGCCGAGCGATCTGCTCCACGAGGCCGGCATCCCGCTCGCGATCGGCAGCGACTCGAACGTCCGGCTCGACCCGCTCGAGGAGCTGCGCGAGCTCGAGCTCTGCGCGCGGCGCAGGACGCTGCGCCGCGACGTCCTGCCGCTGGCGGCCCTCCTCGCCGCGGGCTCGGCGGGCGGCGCGCGCTCGCTCGCCCTGCCGGAGGTGCGGCTCGAGGTCGGCGCACCGGCCGACCTCGTCGCCGTCGACCTGACGAGCGAGCCGCTCGCGGGCCTCGACGACGGCGAGCTGGCGAACGCCCTCGTCTTCTCCGGCGACGCGGGGCTCGTGACCGACACGTGGGTGGGAGGCGAGCGTTGAGCACCCTGTCGATCGAAGGCGCGCTCGAGCGCCTGCTGCTGCCCGAGCCGGGGCTCGCGTACCTCCGCCACGACCGGGCCGGCGAGCTCCGGCTCGAGCCGGGCTCCCTCGCCTGCGCGGACGGGCTGATCGTCGCGCTCGAGGACGACGTCGCCGCGGAGGTGCGCATCGACGCCTCCGGCTGCGCGGTCGTCCCGGGCTTCGTCGACGCGCACACGCATCTGCCCTTCGCCGGGTGGCGGGCCGAGGAATACGAGCAGAAGCTGCGCGGCGTCCCCTACGAGGAGATCGCGCGCGGTGGCGGCGGGATCGCGTCGTCGGCGCGTGCATTCGCGGAGGCGACCGACGAGCAGGTGCTCGCTCAGGCGCGCGCGCTCGCGGCCGAGCTGCTGCGCCACGGGACGACGACCTTCGAGTGCAAGAGCGGCTACGCGCTGTCGATCGAGGGCGAGCGCCGGCAGCTCGGCCTCGCAGCCGCGCTCGGTCGCGAGGTCGACCAGGCGACGCGCGTGACCGCCCTCGTCGCCCACGCCGTCCCGCCGGGGACGACAGCCGCGGCCTGGCTGGACGAGGTCGAGGCTGCGCTGCCGGAGCTGCTCGCCGCGGCGCCGGTCACCGCTCTGGACGCGTTCGTCGAGTCGGTCGCCTTCTCGAACGACGACCTGCGCCGCGTCGGCGGCTGGGCACGCGCCGCCGGCGTCGCGCTGCGCGCGCACGTGGAGCAGCTCGCGACGCACCGCTCGGTGCCGGTCGCGCTCGAGCTCGGCGCGCGGAGCGTCGACCATCTCGCCTGCCTCCATCCCGACGACGTCGCGCCGCTTGCCGCCAGCGAGTGCGCGGCGGTGCTCCTCCCGGGTGCCGAGCTGCTCGGAGCCGAGCAGACCGCGCCCGCGCGGGCGCTGGCCGACGCCGGCGCGATCTGCGTGCTCGCCACCGACCTCAACCCGGGCACGAGCCCGATTTCGTCACTGCCGCTGATCATCGGGCTCGCCGCTAGGCGCTACGGCTGGACGGCGAAGGAGGCGTTCCTCGCGGTCACGCTCAACGCCGCCTGGCTGCTCGACCTCCCCGACCGGGGCGCGCTCGAGCCCGGCCGGCGCGCCGACCTCCTCCTCCTGGACGGCCCGATCGCGCACACGCCGTACCGGCTCGGCCGCAACCCCGTGGAGGTCGTGGTCGTCGGCGGCGCGGTGCGTCACGTGCGCCCCGGCTCCGAGTGGCGCCTGCAGGGGTCTCACGCGTAGTGGACGGCGTGCCGATGGAAACAGCGCTACGCTGCAACCACTTAGTCGCCTGACAACTGATTGTCCGGCAGAGAGGAACTCTCCCATGACCCGGACACATAAGGCGATCAACTTGACGGGCATCGTCATGCCCTTCGTCGGGCTCATCCTGGCAATCGCACTGCTCTGGCACCGCTTCGTCGGGCCGAAGGAGCTCGCGATCCTGGTCGTCGGCTACCTGCTCACCGGGGTCGGCGTGACGGTCGGCTACCACCGGCTCTTCACGCACCGCTCCTTCGAGACCTTCAAGCCGATCTGGTACGCCTTCGCCGTGCTGGGCGAGATGGCGGTCGAGTCCGACGTCGTGACCTGGGTCGCCGACCACCGGAAGCACCACCAGTTCTCCGACAAGGAGGGCGATCCCCACAGCCCGCACGTCGGCTACGGCGACAGCGTCAAGGACGCGCTGCGCGGCCTCTGGCACGCGCACACCGGCTGGCTCTTCCGGACGGTGGGACGCGCCGACCACGAGCGTTACGCGAAGGACCTCGTCGCGGACAAGGGCCTCGTCGTGATCTCCAAGCTGTTCATGCCGATCATGCTCATGTCGCTCGTCATCCCCACGCTGGTCGGCTGGGTGCTCATCGGCGGCTGGTACGGCGCGGTCGCCGGGCTCGTGTGGGGTGGAGGCATCAGGATCTTCCTGCTCCACCACGTGACCTTCTCCATCAACTCGATCTGCCACTTCTGGGGGCGCAAGCGGTTCCGCTCGACCGACGAGTCGCGCAACGTCTGGTGGCTCTCGTGGCTGTCCTTCGGGGAGTCGTGGCACAACAACCACCATGCCTTCCCGACCTCCGCGTTCCACGGCCTGCGGCGGCTCGAGGTCGATCCGGGTGGGCTCGTGATCTGGGCGCTGGAGAAGTGCGGCCTCGCCTGGAACGTGATCCGCATCCCGGCCACGAAGCAGCAGAACAAGCTGCTCGGCTCCGCGTAACACGCAGAGAGAAACCCCCTGTGGAAGTGCGGTGGGATATTTGCAGCTTTGCAAGACCCAATCCGTACACGCAACCGGAGGCGGCATGACCGAGAAGCGGCTGGCAGCGAGCATATGGACGCTCATCGCTGCGATGAGCCTCGCCGTCACCGCTGCGCTCATGGACACCACGCTGGCTCCTGGCGCCATTGCGCTGGTACCTATCGTGTTACTCGGCACCGGCGTTCACGGCGTTCTTCTTCTAGTCGAGCATCCTCGGCTAGCCCGGTTCGAGGAGAGGCGACCAGCACTTCGTTTTCTGCTCACCTCGTCGTGGGGACGACGCCCCCGCTGGGCGGGCTTCTTGCAGGCGCTCAGCGCATTGACTGCTCTTGCGGCGACCGTCGCCGTCGCAATTCACCGGCTCTAGCGGCGGGCTGGAGCCGCAAGGGGAAAAACCCGCTCCGAGCGTGAATTTCACCTTGTGACGGGGCGCTTCGTATGGAAGCCTTCCTAACAAGACTCGACAAGGGGGGAATTCCATGCTCGCCACAGGCTTCCGGGCCGGCACGCTTGCTGTGCTTGCCGCCATCCTCGCCGCGCTCGCGCTCGGCGCCACCCGCACGTCCGCCGGCACGACCGCGACCGGCACGCCGCTTCCGGCACACGTCTACGCGCCGTACTTCGAGGCCTGGACGACCGACTCGATGACTTCCATCGCGCAGGCCTCGGGCGCGCGCTACTTCACGATGGCGTTCCTCCAGACGGCGAAACGGGGGTCGTGCACGGTCACCTGGAACGGCGACGCCTCGCAGCCGATGTCCGCCGGCCGCTACGCAAGCGACCTCGCCAGCCTGCGCGGGCTCGGCGGCGACATGATCCCGTCCTTCGGCGGCTGGAGCGCCGACCAGGGCGGCACCGAGATCGCCGACTCCTGCACGGACGTCAACCAGATCGCGGCCGCCTACGAGTCGGTGATCACGACCTACAACGTGACGAGCCTCGACATGGACGTCGAGGGCCGCTCGCTGACCAAGCCGGACGGCATCGACCGCCGGAACAAGGCGATCAAGATCGTCGAGGACTGGGCTGCTGCGAACGGCCGGCCGCTCCGGATCACCTACACCGTGCCGACCTCGGCCGGCGGGCTCGAGTCGTCCGGCATGGCGATCCTGCAGAACGCGATCGCCAACAACACGCG
>JAWVDX010000113.1:0-3013 GCA_033857015.1 Gaiellaceae bacterium | reverse complement strand
AGATCAGCCCTCCGAGGCGTCCGACAGGCGACTCGACGGCGCGCAGCCCGCGCCCGTCGCCGCCGCCCCAGATCAGCCGCTCGTGGTTGGTCGGGACGAGCTTGCGGTGGTGGACGAGCAGCTGTCCGTCCGAGCCGAAGACGAGGAGGCTGTTGTACAGCGTGCCCGGTCGCTGCGGGTCGTTCTCGGTCACGCCGACGGCGAGGACGACGCCGGCGTCCCAGGCGATCGCGCCGATGCGGTCGAAGTCGGGGCCGGGGATGTCGAGAGCGGAGCGCGCGATGAGCGTGGCCGCCACGCGCGCGCGTGGGTCGTCCCAGGCCGCGAACGCCCGCGCCCAGCGCGAGAACGGATAGCCGCTGATGAACACCTCGGGGAAGACGACGAGCTTCGCTCCGCCCGCCGCCGCCTCGGCGGTGAGCGTCGCCAGCTTGTCGATCGTCGCTTCACGATCGAACGCGACCGACTCGGCCTGGATGCACGCGACCTGCAGCGGCTCCTTCACGGGTCGGAGCCTACCTTGCTGTCCCCGGTGACTGACCGCGGCGCGGGTAGCTTCACGGAATGCAACGCCTCCTCGCCTTGCGACACGCCGAGAGCGTGCTCAACGCCACCGAGCGGCTCAACGGCGATCCGGGTGTCCCGTGCGGGCTCAGCGATCGCGGGCGCGACCAGGCCCGGAAAGCGGCGGCTGACCTGGCCGGCGAGTCGATCGATCTCTGCGTAGTCAGCCAGCTCGAGCGCGCGCGGGCGACGGCGGACCGCCTGCTCGCGGGGAGAGCCATGCCGGTGATCGCGATGGCGGAGTTCAACGAGACGACCTTCGGCCACTTCGAGGGTCAGCACTGGGCCGACGGCTATCACGAGTGGGCTCTGGCGACGGGGCCGTCCGATCCCTGCCCCGGCGGCGGCGAGAGCCGGGCCTCAGTCGTCCTCCGCGTTTGCAACGGCTACGCCGCGCTCCTCCGACGACGCGAGCACACGATCCTCCTCGTCACGCACGGCGCACCGATTCGCTATGCACTCGATGCGCGGGAGGGGAAGCCTCCGCAAGCGCATGTGCACGGTGTCCCTGCTGCACATCCGTTCGCCTTCGCACGAGACGACGTCGTCGCGGCGGTCGCCGTGCTCGAACGTTGGCTCGCCGCGCCGGCTTGGGCCGCGAACTAACCGGCCCGCTAACGGCTGCGATGCGCCCGTGCCTTGGCGCGGTTGCGCGTGAACGAGTGGACGGCCCGGGAGGCCGGGGCCGAGGTGATCGAGGAGCACGACGAGGCCCGCGCCGGACATGAGGAGCTTTACGTCGTCCTGAGCGGCCACGCCCGGTTCCGGCTCGGCAAGAAGGAGGTCGACGCGCCCGCGGGGACGCTGATCGCGGTCGCGCCGCAGGTCACCCGGGTGGCGCACGCCCTCGAGCCCGGGACGACGATCCGCGCGATCGGCGCCAAGCGCGGCACGGCGTTCACGCCCTCGGCGTGGGAGGCGAAGGCGCTCGCCAACCCCTCCTAGACCATGGCCGCGACGGCCGCGATCAGCTCGCCTGGGAGGAAGGGCTTGCGCAGGCGCGGGGTCTCGCGGTCGAGGCCGAGCCGGGCGGTCGTCTCCTCGAAGTGGCCGGTGATGTAGAGCACGGCGATGTCGTCCCGCTGCGCCCGGAGGGTCTCGACGAGCTCGACACCGGAGCCGCGCGGCAGGCAGACGTCCGTGACAACGAGGTCGAGGTCGGGGAGCAGCCCCGCGCAGGCCAGCGCATCCTCGGCGTTGCTGGCCGCGTGCACCTCGTGGCCCGCCAGCTCGAGGGTGAGGACGAGCAGGAGCCGGACGTGCTCGTCGTCCTCGACGAGCAGGATCTGTTGTCGCCGCGCGTCGGCGACCCGCCGCTCGTCGAGGCGGAAACGTTCGAGCACGGGCGCTGCGGTCACCCCTAGCATCTGCCGTTACCAATCGGCAACGGTGCTGGATACTTGAGCTGCTACCCCTCGTCGCCGCGCTGCATCTCGTCGATTGCGGCCCGCGCCTGCTCGTGGACGTCGCGGCGTCGCGCGTCGCTGTCCGGCTCGGGAGCCGTGGCGACCTCCGGCTCGGGGACGGGCGCCTCCGTCTCGCGACTCGCCGCCAGCTTGCGCCGCAGCTCCGCCGCAGGATCCTCGCCTGGCGCCGCGGAGCTCCGCTTGCGCCGCAGGACGAACGCCGCCAGCACTCCGGCGAGACCGGCCGCCCATGCGAGCCCTCGACGCACGAGGCGATGCTACACTCCCGCGGCTTCCTGCCTCACCCTGCGGCGCACTTCCCAAGCGCCGTCGACCAGGTGAGGCCGACCAGACCGAAGGAAGGAAAGGGAAAACCTTTTGATCGCCTATGAAGTTCTGCTGATGCTGGACGCCGGTGTGGCCGAGCCGCGTCAGACCGAGATCGTCGCCCGCGTGCGCTCCCTCGTCGAGAAGGGCGGCGGCACCTGGCAGCAGCACGTCCCGTGGGGCAAGCGCCGCCTCGCCTACGAGATCGCCCACAAGGACGAGGGCATCTACCACCTGCTCACGTTCGAGGCTGCGCCGGACACCGTCGAGGAGATCGGCCGCGTGCTGCGCATCGACGACGACGTGATGAGGCACATGGCCGTGCGGCGCATCGAGGGCTCGAGCACCGCCGCGCCGGCGCTGCTCACGCCCGAGCCCAGCGCCGCGCCGGAGCCGCCGCCGAGCGCGGCAGCCCCGGTGGCTGCTGTGGCCGCACCGGTCGTGGCCGAGCCTGAAGCCGAGGCCGAAGCTGCACCGGTCGCCGTAGCCGAGGTCGAGGCCGAGGCCGAGCCCGCCGCAGAGACCCAAACCGAGCCCGCGACCGAGTCCGTCCAGGCCGCCGAGTAGCCTCGAACACACGTTCGAGAGAGGAGACACGCAATGGCCAATATCAATCGCGTCGTCGTCGTCGGAAACCTGACGCGCGACCCCGAGCTCCGCACCACCCCGGGCGGCACCTCCGTGTGCAAGCTCCGGATCGCCGTCAACACGCGCAC
>JAWVDX010000112.1:0-2866 GCA_033857015.1 Gaiellaceae bacterium | reverse complement strand
GCTGAAGCCGCGGCGCTGATCGATGCTCTGCCCGACGAGGATCTCGCGCGGCGGCTCGATGCCGTGGTCGACCTCGCAGGAGCGGAGATCTATCTCGACCGCTTCGAGGACGCCGGGCGGCACGCCGAACGAGTGCTTCGGGTCGGGCGCGCGACCGGGCAGGACCAATTGTTCCCCGGAGTCAACGCGACCCTAGGTGTTGCGTGGTGCATGTCCGGGCGCTTGGCCGACGCGGCCGAGCTGCTCGACGCCGCCATCGAAGCCGGCCGCCTGTCCGGGAATTCACAGGCACTCGCCTGGGCGCTCTTTTGTCGCGCGTTCGTCGCGCTGCCCGCCGGCGACATCCAGGTGGGAATCGCGGCTGCCGAGGAGAGCCTCGAGCTCGCACAGGCGGGTGGTCAGAGCGTGATCGCCGTACGCTCGGCCGCGGTCCTGGCGATCCTTCGCCTCACCGCCGGCGAACGGACCCCTGCGACCGGGACGATGACGGAGTCGGGCACGGACCCGTTCGAGGCCCTGCCGCACGTGTGGAAGTCCTACTTCCACGAGCTGATGACGCGGTACTGGCTGGCGAACGGCGATGTCGACGCGGCCGCGCGGTCGGCGGCGGACGCTCGATCGAGCGCGACGGCAGCTGGTCTGAAACTCCCGATGGCGATGGCCCGCCGGGCCGCCGCCGCCGTGGCCCTCGCCGGCGGCGACGCTCAGACGGCCGTCGATGAGGCGCTGAGCTCTGCGGACCTCGCCGAAGCCGTCGGCGCGCCCGTCGAGGCCGGGCTCGCTCGGCTCGTCGCGGGCCGAGCGCTGGCCCATCTCGGTGAGCGCGAGCGTGCGGTGGAGCTCCTCGAGCAAGCCACTGCCGAGCTCGACCGGCGCGCTGCCGCGCGCTATCGCGACGAAGGCCGGCGAGAACTAAGACGCCTCGGCGAGCGGATCCATCGCCGGACCCGACCGGGGGACCTCGGTCAGACCGGCGTCGCGACACTCACTGAGCGTGAACTCGAGATCGCGCGGCTGATCGTCGCCCGCAAGACCAACGGCGAGATCGCGGGCGACCTGTTCCTGAGCATCAAGACGGTCGAGACGCACATCCGCAACATGTTTCGCAAGCTCGATGCCAGTTCACGCGTCGAGATCGCGCGCGCCGTGGAGAAGGCCGACAAGGCGCTCGCGGACCTACCGCGGCACTAGCTCGGCCGCGACATCCGCGACGCCGACCGCGCACCGATCTGTTGCGCGAGATGATCGGCGTCGTCGCCGACCCAGCCAAGCAGCGCAGATCCCCGCGTGTGCATCCACGGCAGGCCCAGGACGAAGAGCCCTGGCGCCGGCGTGACGCCTCGCTGCTGGAGGATCCGTCCTTGCTGATCGAAGATGTCGGCCTCGATCCATGTGTGGTCGGTCCCGAAGCCGGTCGCCCAGATCACGGCGTCGACCGAGATCTCGGCACCGTTCTCGATCGCGACGGTCGCGCCGCGCGCTGCGGTCGCGCGCGGATGCAGCCGGATGCCCTGGCGCCGAGCGCGCCGCGGGCTCGACCCGACAAGGGTGTCGCGAGCCTTCATCCGACGCCCGACAACGGTGTCCGCGGTCTTCGTCATCGCTCCGATCGCATCGAGGACGCGGAACATGTCGCGCCCGAGGATCCGCTGGGGCATCGGGGTCTGGCGAGAGCCGATCGCGAGATGAACCTCGTGGGTGGGGGCGAGTTCCTCGGCGATCTGAAAGCCGGTGTTGCCGCCACCGACGACGAGCACACGGCCAGCCGGGATCTGAGCCGGCCCGCGGTATTCGCTGCTGTGCAGGGAACGCACAGACGGATCGAGGTCCCGCGCGAGCCCCGGGATCCGGGGAATCTGGAACGGCCCCGTGGCGACCACCACCTGCTCGGCTTCGTAGCCGCGATCCGCGAGCTCGACTCGGTAGCCGCCATCGATCGGCGCGACCCGCGTCGCCTGGCTGTCCAGCTCCACGGGTAGGTCGTGCGCATACCCGGTCAGGTATTCGACGACCTCGTCGCGGCTGGGGTAGTGGTCGGGATCTCCCGGGAAGTGACGGCCGGGAAGCGCGCTGTAGCGCGCGGCGGTGAACAACCGCAGCGAGTCCCAGCGCGCCCGCCACGCAGCGGCGGGCTCGGCCGCGCCGTCGAGGATCACGAAGTCGCGGTTCTGCGCGGCGAGGTGGTGTCCGATGGCGAGACCGGCCTGGCCTCCGCCAACGATGACGACGTCATGGTGTTGGGGGGTCATCAGGGTCACCAGATCGAGGCGTAGGAGGCGGGCTCAGCGGCGCCGCGCAGGATCTCGTGCACCACCGGAGTGGCGAAGCTGTGGGAGGTCACAGGAGACGGGGCCGGCTGGGCGACGGCGGTGCTCTGAGAGGTGAAGGTCGGCATGCACGTAGCCTCCGCCCAGACCACGACTCTGACATCAGGGTCACACCCGGAACCTCACCGTGATCGGGGTCAGGCGGTGAGTCCACGTTTGAAAAGGCCCGAAAAGGCCCGCAGGAGCATCTGGGCCGATCTGGCGTCCGGCGGCGCGTCTACGCAAACCGCCTGTTTGCAGGCATTTCGTGGATGGCGAGACCCGGACTCGAACCGGGACACCACGATTTTCAGTCGCGGGTCAGAAACCCTCTAATCGGGCGGAAATCCCTGCATACAAGCGGGACTTGAGTTCGTGGGCGGCGAAACGCAAAAGGTCGCATTTTGCGAACTTACCCGGGACGGTTTAGGCACTGAGATTGCCGATAGTGCCTAAACCCATCGCACGCGCGTCAGCGTACGTCCACGGCTGGCGCGAGCGGCGCTTTGAGGCAACGAGTCCCATGCGATGGTCGAAAGGACGGCTGTCGCTCCGGCTCT
>JAWVDX010000111.1:0-2714 GCA_033857015.1 Gaiellaceae bacterium | reverse complement strand
GTGACGCGCTGCGGCGGGTTCACCGGGCTCCTGCGGGCCGGTGCGCTGGCGGACGCGCACGGGCTCTCCCTCTCCGGCCACTGCGCTCCGCAGCTCTCGGCGCACGCGCTCTGCGCCGTGCCGCGGCTCCGCCACCTCGAGTACTTCCACGATCACGTGCGCGTCGAGCGGATGCTCTTCGACGGGGTGCTCGAGCCGGAAGGCGGGGCGCTCCGCCCGGACCGGGCGCGGCCGGGGCACGGCCTCGAGCTGAAGCACGCCGATGCGGACGCCTATCTGGTGGCGGGCGGCTTTCGCTAGCTAGGCGGGCTTAGGACGCTGCTGCGTCGCCGGGACGCGGCTCGAGGACGCCGGTCTCGGGCGGCCCCACCGGCTCGGGGCGCGACGGGCTCAGGTAGAGCAGCTCGTACACCAGTCCTGCGATGCCGGCGCCCACGAGCGGGCCGGTGAAGTAGATCCACCAGCCGTGGGCCCAGAAGTCGCCGACGAGCATGGGCCCGAACGCCCGCGACGGGTTCATCGCCGCGCCCGTGAGCGGGCCGCCCATGAGGATGTCGAGCGTGATCGTCAGCCCGATCGCCAGCCCGGCGATCGCCTTGAAGCTGCCGCCCGGATCGACGGCGGTCGCGAAGATGACCAGCACCAGGAAGAACGTGAGCACCGCCTCGACCGCGAAGCCGCGGCCCGAGTCGATCCCACCGCCGAGCGCCGGCGCGCCGAGGTGGGCCGCGGTGCGGAGTGCCCCCGGGTAGATCCAGTTCAGGATCAGCGCCGCAAGCGCTGCCCCGGCGAGCTGCATCGCGACGTAGACGCCCGCCAGGGGAAGCGTGATCCGCCGCGTGAGGGCGAAGGCGAAGGTCACCGCCGGGTTGAAGTGGCCACCGGAGATGTGGCCGAGCGCCGAGACCATCACGGCGATCGCGAGCCCGTGAGCCAGTGCGACGCCGACGAGGCCCCACATCCCGACCAGGGGCTGTGGGAGCGTTCCGCCGCCAGAGGCCGCCTGATCGGCCAGCAGGCCGAGCGTGAGGATCGCGCCGGCGCCTGCGAACGTGAGCGTGAAGGCTCCGATGAACTCGGCGACGCCGCGCCGGAGGAAGTCCTGCTGCATGGCGCGGGAGACTAGATGGCTGATCGGACGGCTCTGCCGACCGGTACCGCCCCGGACGCGGCGCCGGCTCAGCGCGATCCCTCACCGCCCGTAGCGCTGCTACGACCGGTGAGTGCTCCCGCTGCCCGGCTTGGTCTGGAGCGGCACCGCCTCGACAGCGCCGCCCGACCAGCCATCACGGCTCAGGCCGGACGGAGCCGCGCAGCCGCTTCGCCTCGCCGCGACGCTTCTTCGCGGTGATGCGCTTCTCCCTGGCGGCCTTGCTGGGCTTCGTCGCACGCCGCTCGCGCGGCACGAAGAGCGCCTCGCGCAGCGCCGCGACGAGCCGCTCGAGCGCCAGCTCGCGATTGCGCAGCTGGCTGCGCTCGTCCTGGGCGACCGCGCGCAGCACCGGCCCGACCCGCGTCACGACGCGCCGCTTCTGCACGTCGGTCAGCGCCGTGGACGCGAGCACGTCGAAGACCGCCTCGACGCGGCTCTCCGTCTTGTTCGCGTGCTGACCGCCCGGCCCGCTGGAGCGGGACGTGCGCAAGAGCACCTCGCGCACGGGGAGGTTGACGCTGCGGGTGACGGCCAGATGGTCAGGGCGTTGCTCCATATCCGTCCCATACCCTGCCGGAATGGAGCCGGACCCGCTCGCGCCGCCCCGGGCGCCACGCTCGCGGCGGCTCGCGCTGCGCGGAGTCGGCCTTCTCCTCGGCCCGGATCACGAGCCCGCGCTGCGGCCGGTCTTCGTCGTGCGTCTCCTGACCGTGGCGATGTTCTCGACCTTCAACAGCTTCCTCGGCCTCTGGGCGATCAAGCGCCTCGGCGCTTCCCTCGGGGAGGTCAGCCTGCTCTACGCCGCGGGTGCGGGTGCGTGGCTCGTCTTCGGGCCGATCGGTGGCGCCCTCTCCGACCGCTTCGGGCGGCGTCTGCCGATCGTCGTCGGGCTGGTCGGCCAGTCGACGGTCTACCTCCTGCTCGTTCCGGTGCATGGACCGGTCTGGCTCGGGATCGCGCTCGCGATCCTCGCCGGCGTCATCGCGGCGCCGATCAACCCGGCCACGGATGCGCTCGTCGCGGACGTCGTGCCCGAGCACGCGCGCGAGGAAGCGTACGCGGCGACGCGGGTGGCAGCGAATCTCGGCGCGGTGATCGGCCCACCCCTCGGCGCGCTTCTGCTCTTCGCGGGGAGCTGGCCCCTGCTCGTCGGCGGCGCGGGCGTCCTCGGCCTCGTCGCGGCCGCGGTCGCCTGGGTCGTCCTGCCGCGCGCCCGCCCCCAGCCGACGGGCCAGCGCATGCACCACACGTGGCTCGTCATCGCGCGGGATCGGATCTTCGTCCTGCTCGTGCTCTCGACGTTCCTCGCCTATCTCGTCTACATCGGCTACGAGGCGGTGCTGCCGATCATCGCGGTGGAGTCGTTCCACCTCGAGCCTGCGCTCTGGGGGCTGCTCGTCGTCCTCAACCCGGTGCTCGTGACGCTCTTTCAGCTGCGGCTCACCAGGGCGACGGCGGGCGTCCTACCGGGGCGGCGGCTCGTGGTCGCGCTCGCGCTGATGGGCTTCCCGTTCCTCGTCCTCCTCTGGACTCACGACATCCCCGCTCTCGCGCTCGTGAT
>JAWVDX010000110.1:0-4017 GCA_033857015.1 Gaiellaceae bacterium | reverse complement strand
CAGGGCGAGCTCCGCCACCTCGCGACGACCTACGCCGGCCGCCCGACGCCGCTGACCCGCGTCGAGCGCTTCGCCCCGGACGGCAAGCGGATCTCCCTCAAGCGGGAGGACCTCCTCCACACTGGCTCGCACAAGCTGAACAATGCGCTTGGCCAAGCTGTCCTAGCCAAGCGCCTCGGCAAGCAGCGCATCATCGCGGAGACGGGTGCCGGCCAGCACGGCGTCGCGACCGCCACGGTCTGTGCGCGCTTCGGCCTCGACTGCGTCGTCTACATGGGCTCCGAGGACATGCGCCGCCAGAAGCCCAATGTCGAGCGCATGCACCTCCTCGGCGCCGAGGTGCGCGCCGTCGAGTTCGGGACGCGCACGCTCAAGGAGGCGACGAGCGAGGCGATCCGCGACTGGATCACGAACGTCGAGGACACCTACTACCTGATCGGCTCCTGCGTCGGCCCCGCGCCGTACCCGGAGATGGTCGGCGAGCTGCAGTCCGTGATCGGCCACGAGGCGCGCCAGCAGTACCTGGACGCGGAGGGGCGCCTGCCCGAGGCGGTCGTCGCCTGCGTCGGCGGCGGCTCGAACGCGATCGGCATGTTCAAGGGCTTCGTCGAGGACGCCGAGGTGCGCCTAGTCGGCGTCGAGGCGGCGGGGGCGGCGTCGCTCGGGACCGGGCGGCGCGGCGTCCTGCACGGTGCGCGCTCCTCGATCCTGGCGGACTCCGACGGGCAGATCGCCGACGCGCACTCCATCTCGGCGGGCCTCGACTACCCGGGTGTCGGCCCCGAGCACGCGTTCCTGCGCGACACCGGTCGGGCCGCGTACCTCCCCTGCACCGACGAGGAGGCGCTCGTCGCCTTCGAGCGGCTCGCCAAGACCGAGGGGATCATCCCGGCGCTCGAGTCGTCGCACGCCCTGGCGCGGGCGCTCGACCTCGACGCGGAGCACATCCTCGTCTGCCTCTCCGGCCGTGGCGACAAGGATCTCGCCGAAGCGCTCAGCCACCTGGGCTACACCGGATGACCGTGGAGCGCACCCTCTCCGGCGGGCATAGCACGGGGTCTGACCCCGGGACATGTCCCGCGGGGACAGGACTTGCGCCTGCGCGGCTGCGCCACGCCGAATCCGCCGGCGCATCACGTCGTTGCCCCGCGCGGGAATGGACAGCGATCACCGCAGGTGCTTCGTAATGCGAAAGAAGCTCGTCATCTACCTCGTCTGCGAGCCGGAGACACCGGAGCTCGCCGCCGCAGCCGTGGCCGGCGGGGCCGACCTGATCGAGCTCGGCATCCCCTTCTCGGATCCGCTCGGCGACGGGCCGGTCATCCGGGTGGCGGCGGAGCGGGCGCTCAAGCGCGGCATGCGCATGAAGGAGTGCCTCGCCTGCATCGCGGAGACACGCTCGCTCGTCGGAGACACGCCGCTCGTCCCGATGACCTACGCCGCGCTCCTCGAGGCCTACGGCTACGAGCGCTTCGACACCGACTCGCGCGCCGCCGGGGCCGCGAGCCCGATCATCGTCGACCTCCCGCTCGAAGAGCATCCGGAGCTGCGCCGCATCCAGCTCGTGACGCCGACGTCGAAGGACGAGCGCATCCGTCTCGTTGCGGAGCGCACCGACGGCTGGCTCTACCTCGTCACGGTGACGGGGACGACCGGCGCGCGCGAGCAGCTCTCGACCCGCCTCGGCGACCTCGTCACGCGCGTGCGTGCCGTCGCGCCCGATCTGCCGCTCTACGCCGGCTTCGGCATCTCGACACCCGAGCAGGCGGCCGCCACCGCAGAGCTGGTCGATGGCATCGTTGTCGGCTCCCGCGCGGTGCAGGTCGCCGAGCAGGGCCCCGCGGCGCTGCAGGAGTACGTCGCGTCGCTGCGCGCCGCGATCGACGCCGTGCCGGCGCTGCGCGTTTAGCCGACGGGCCGACCGGGTCATACCTCGGTAACTCGGTAGGCTCCGGCGACCAGTTCCGACAGCGCGAAAGGAGCCCCACACATGCCCTTCGAGGTCCCGCCGCTTCCGTACGACTACGCCGCACTCGAGCCGCACATCGACGTGCAGACGATGCAGATCCACCACGACAAGCACCACCAGGCGTACGTGGACAAGGCAAATGCCGCGCTTGCGGGCACCGACCTTGCCGACACGCCCGTCGAGGACGTGCTGCGCAACCTCTCCTCGCTCCCGCAGGACAAGCAGACGCCGGTGCGCAACAACGCCGGCGGGCACGCGAACCACAGCCTCTTCTGGACGCTCATGTCGCCCACGGGCGGCGGCCAGCCGGGCGGCGAGCTCGGAGCTGCCATCGAATCCGAATTCGGCGACTTCGAGACCTTCAAGACGCAGTTCGGCGAGGCCGCGGTCAACCGCTTCGGCTCCGGCTGGGCCTGGCTCGTCCACGACGGCTCGTCGGTGAAGATCACCTCCACGCCCAATCAGGACTCGCCGATCATGGACGGGCAGACGCCCTTGCTCGGGCTCGACGTCTGGGAGCACGCCTACTACCTCAAGTACCAGAACCGCCGGCCCGACTACGTGGCGGCCTGGTGGAACGTCGTCGACTGGGACGCGGTTGCCGCCAGGTTGCGTAGCTGACGCATGAAGGAGCCCGGGCCGAGCTCGCCGGGGACGCAAGCAGCAAGCGACAAGCTGCTGCGCCGGCTGATCGAGCTCAATCCGGGTTTCCTTTGGGCAACGGATCGCGACTTGAGGTTCCTGTTCGTCGCAGGCTCGGGCCTGCTTGCACGCGGAGCGGAGAGCCCCGACGAGTTCGTCGGCAAAACGCTCCACGAGCTCCTGGAGCCCGGCGACATCGCCCTCGAGATGCACGCGAGGGCGCTCGCCGGCGAGTCCGTCGTCTACATGTCCCCGCGCGGCGAGTCGACGTGGCGGGGCCACGTCGAGCCGCTACGCGGCGCCAACGGTGAGATCGAGGGCGTCGTCGGCATTGCGCTCGAGGTCAGCGAGCTCGTCCACGCGGAGGAGCAGCTCGACGCCAGCCGGGCGAAGCTCGACCTCGCGCTCGCACAGCTGCCGGCGATCTTCTGGGCCACCGACGACAAGCTCTGCCTGACCTCCGCGGCCGGGCGACCGATCGGCGATCGCGCCGTCGAGACCTGGCTCGGCAAGCCCTTGGCGGACCTCCTCGGCTCGCCCGACCATCCGGCGGTCCTCATCCACGAGGACGCGCTGCGCGGCACAGCCGGGACGTACGAGCTCGTGCTCGACGATCGCGACTACGAGGTGCGCGTCGAGCCGTTGCGGAGCCACGAGCGCGAGATCGTGGGTACGGTCGGCATCGCCGTCGACGTCACCGAGCGGATCGAGCACCGCCGGGCCATGGAGGAGCTCGCGACCCTCGTCATGCACTCCAGCGACGCCATCACCGGTATCGGCCGTGACGGGCGCGTCTTCTGCTGGAACCCCGCGGCAGAGCGCATGTACGGCTGGCAGGCCGAGGAGATGATCGGCGAGACGACCGACCGGATCATCCCGGTCGAGGAGCGCCACGAGTGGGAGGAGCTGCGCAACCGCGTCTGGGCGGGCGAGACCGTCGAGCAGCTCGCGGCGACCCGGCTGCGCAAGGACGGGACGCCGATCCGCGTCTGGCTCATTCGCACGCCGATCCTGGACGAGCACGGCGAGGTCGCCGGCTTCTCGACGATCGCCCGCGACCTCTCCCGCCGTGAGCGCGAGGACGAGCGGCGCCACACGAGCCAGAAGCTCGAAGCCGTCTCCCGCCTGGCCGGGGGGATCGCGCAGGACTTCAACAACCTCCTGACCGCGATCTCCGGCTACGCCGACCTGGCCGCCAAGGATGTCCCGGCGGGACCCGGCCGCGAGGCGCTCGAGTCGATCCAGGCCGCAACGGACCGGGCCGTCACGCTCACGCAAGGCCTGCTGGCCTTCGGCCAGCGCCGACTCCTCCATCCCACCGCCGTCGACCTGAACCAGCTCCTGACCGACCTGCAGCCGCTGCTCGAGCGGCTGGTGGGGCGGGATGTGACGATCGAGCTCGTTCT
>JAWVDX010000109.1:0-4453 GCA_033857015.1 Gaiellaceae bacterium | reverse complement strand
CGAGGGAGCCGAGGCCGATGCCGAGCGCGAGCCCGATGGCCTTCCCCTCTTTGATGGCGTCACCGGCGGCCGCGGCGGCGAGTACTAGATGCATAGGAAGCCTTCCTCCTTAGTGCTCGGGCTCGATGGCCGAGCCGATGTAGATGGACGACAGCAGTGCGAAGACGAACGCCTGGATCGAGACGACGATGGCGACCTCGAAGAAGTAGATCGCGGTGCTCGCGATGACGAGCAGCGGGATCACGACGGTGATCGCGCTCAGGATCAGCACGAGGAAGGTGAGGATCATCATGTGCCCCGCGAGCATGTTGGCGAAGAGACGGACGCTCAGCGAGACGAGCCGCATGAACTGGCCGAGGACCTCGAGCGGGACGATCAGCGGCAGCAGCGCGTTCGGGACGTCCGGGATCCAGCTCTTGAAGTAGCGGATCGGCCCGTTGTGGCGGATCCCCTCCACGTGCGTGAAGACGAAGGTCATGAGCGCGAGGGCCAGCGTCACGGAGATCGACGAGGTCGCGGCGTAGATCCCGAAGGTCGGCACCTTGATCCCGGCGATGTGCGTGTGCTCGTCGGTGAGCGGCAGCGGGATGAAGCCGATGATGTTGACGACCCAGATGAAGAGGAAGAGGCTCGCCACGTAGGGGAACCACATCCCGATCGCCTTCGCGGGGAGGCCGCCCTCGGCGATCTGGGTCTGCGCGAGGTCGTAGATCAGCTCGCCCGCCGTCTGGCGGCTGCCCGGGCGGACGCCGAGGCGAACGCGCATCAGGACGATGCCGAGCGTGATCGTGAGGATCGAGCCGAGGATGAGGTAGGCGACCGCCTTCGTGATGGAGAGGTCGAGGCCCAGGACGTGGATCGGCACCCAGGCGTGCTGGGCGAACTCGTCCGCGGGGTTGGTCTTGATCTCGGCGAGGGCGCTGGCCGGCGCCGCGAGCGCGAGCAGCAGGCCGCCGGCGAGGAAGCGGAGGCGCCTCACGACTCCTTCACCTGCCCGAAGTAGAAGACCATCGAGAGGGACAGCTCGAGCGTGTAGGCAGCCGCGTAGAGCGCTGCCGCGCCGATCGCCAGGTGTTTGTGATTCAGCGCCACCACGAACAGGACGACGACTGCCGCCATTTGTCTGAAGATGAGTCCCACGCCAACCGCTCCCGAGGACGCGAGGTTACTCAGCCCGAGCGGGAGACGCGTCAGTAGCAACGCGACCGCCTCGCCGGCGGCCCAGAGGCCCGCCCCGAGCGCCCATGCGCCGAGCCCGAAGCCGGCGAAGTAGTAGAGCGGCAGGGCCAGCACGAAGAGCACGAGCCCCGCAATCGCCGGCACGCGGCGACCCGGGACCGGCCGCGGCGTGGCGAAGATGCCCGGGCTCACGTGAAGTAGCCCCGGTAGCGGCGATAGACCGCGTAGACCCCGGCGGGAATGCCGACGCACGCGCCACCGATCGTGCCGACGGTGGGGTTGCCGAAGACCCAGCCGACGAGCGCGCCCGCACCGGTCGAGACGCCGGTCGTAGCGAGAAGCAACGCCCCGGCCCCGGCGGGCTCGAAACTCTGGCGGGGCGGCGGCTCCATGCGGGCCGGAGCATACCACGGGGCGGGACTCGTTCGTAACACAAAGAAACGGCTCCGCTATGCGGAAAACCGGCAGATTCTGCCGAACTTTGTACAGTGCCTCCATGTACCCCTGGAGGGTCACGAGGCAGGGCACTGGGCCGCCGCTCGTGCTCGTGCACGGGAGCGTGGCGAACGGCGCCTCCTGGGGCGCGCAGGCGCCGCTTGCCGAGCGTTTCGAGCTGATCGTCCCGGATCGCGGCGGCTACTGGCCGAATCCACCGCTCGAGCGGATCGACTTCGAGGCGCAGGGACGGGAGGTCGCCGAGCTGATCGAGCCGGGGACGCATCTCGTGGCGCACTCCTACGGCGGTGTCGTGTCGCTCGTGGCGGCGGGGCTTCGTCCGGGCGACCTCGCCTCGCTGACCCTCGTCGAGCCGCCCTCGTTCGGGCTCGCCGCGGGCCATCCCGCGGTCGAGGCGCTGTGGGGCGCGCTCGAGCCGCTCTTCTACGAAGGGCCCGCCGATCCGCGGGAGTTCCTCGTGCGCTTCCTGGCGCTCGTCGGCTCGGACTTCGAGCCACCCGACCCGCTCCCGGGGCCGCTGCGCCAGGGCGCGGAAGCGCTGCGTGCCGAACGGCCGCCACGCGAGGCCGAGCTGCCGACCGCGCTCGACCCGCCGCCGTTCCCCTGCCTCGTCGTGTCCGGCGCGCACAGCGAGGCGTTCGAGGCGATCTGCGATGTGCTGGCTGAGCGGCTGGGTGCGGAGCGGGCTGTCCTCCCTGGTGCGGGGCACACGATCCCGCGGCTCGGGGCTCCGTTCAACGACCTGCTGGAGGGCTTCGTCTCAGGCTGACCGGCGCTTCTCCGCGGTGCGTTCGCGCCGCTTGATGCGCGGGTTCGCGACCTTGACGATCTCCAGCAGGTAGACGACGTACACCGAGGCGAGGAGCGCGCCGAGGCCGATCAGTCCCGCCTCGATCGTCGGCTCGAGCTGCCAGCGTCCGTGCGGGCGGGGCGGGATGAAGCGCGTCGCCAGCGCTGCCGCGGCGAGCGTGGCGCACCAGACGTACATGGTCAGGACGGCGCGGCGCTGGCTGAAGCCGATGTCCATGAAGCGGTGATGCAGGTGGCTTGCGTCCGCCCCGGTGATCGGGCGGCGGTACTTCAGGCGCTTCAGCACGACGAAGGACGTGTCCAGGATCGGGATCGCCAGCACGAGGAGTGGGAATGCCAGCGCCACGGTGGCCGCCGTCTTCAGCAGTCCCTGCACCGAGATCGCTGCGAGGACGAAGCCGAGCAGCATCGCTCCCGAGTCCCCCATGAAGATTCGCGCCGGGTAGAAGTTGTGGCGCAGGAAGCCCAGCGCCGCGCCGCACACGATCGCCGCCAGGACGGCGGGCGGCACCTTGTCCAGCGAGAGCGCGATCGTCGCGAATGTGCCGGCGGCGATCGCGCAGACGCCTGCCGCGAGGCCGTCGAGCCCGTCAAGGAAGTTGACCATGTTCATGATCGCCACGATCCAGAAGACGGTCGCCGGCACGCCGACCCAGCTCGGGAGCGACTGGATCCCGACGACCGGGAAGGTGAAGCGGTCGACCCAGACGCCGAACGAGACGACCGTCACGGCGGCCCCCACCTGGCCCGCGAGCTTCTGCCACCAGACGAGGCCGCGCGCGTCGTCGAGCGCGCCGACCATGGTGGCGATCGCCGCGCCGAGCAGGATCCCGCGCACGGGGCGGGTCAGGTCGACGAAGGCGATGACCGGAACGAAGATCCCGAAGAACAGACCGAGCCCACCGAGGCGCGGGATCGGGATGACGTGCAGGCGGCGCCCCTCCCCCGGCTGGTCGACCGCGCCGATGCGCCGCGCGAGCCCACCGACGGCCGGCGTGAGGACGAGAACGATGACGAGCGCCATCCCGCCGGCGTACAACACCTTCCCGGGCACGACGAAGTGAGTGGTGGCGAGCACAGCGCTCATTTCGTCCCGTACAGCCTGTCTCCCGCGTCACCGAGGCCGGGGACGATGAAGCCGCGCTCGTCCAGCTCGCGGTCGACGGCGGCGCAGTAGATCCGCACCTCGGGATGCAGGGCCTCGAGGTGCGCGATGCCTTCCGGGGCCGCCACCAGGCAGACGAGCGTCACCGAGCGGGCGCCGGCGGCCTTCGCGGCGGCGATCGCGCGGGCGGCGGAGTTGCCGGTCGCGAGCATCGGGTCGAGCACGATCGCGTCCCGCTCCGCCAGGTCGGCCGGCAGCTTGAGGTAGTACTCGACCGGCTGTAGCGACTCCTCGTCGCGGTAGAGCCCGATGAAGCCGACCCGCGCGCCCGAGACGAGGCTGAGCACGCCGTCCAGCATCCCGAGCCCGGCGCGCAGCACGGGGACGACGGCGACCTTCTTCCCGGAGATCCGCCGCACGGTGGTGCGCTCGAGCGGCGTCTCGATCTCGACCTGCTCGGTCGGGAACTCCTGTGTCGCCTCGTAGGTGAGGAGGGCCGTCAGCTCGTTGACGACGCGGCGGAAGTCGGCCGTGCTCGTCGAGCGCTCTCGCAGGAGCGAGAGCTTGTGCTCGACGAGCGGGTGGTCGACGTGGCAGAGCACTCAGTCGTACGAGCAGTAGCCGCGGAACCCGGGGTACAGCGGGTTCTTGTCGCAGAGCGCTGCGCTTCTCGCGCGGAGCGCGCCGAGGTCGGCGTCCTGGGCGAGCGCCCCGACGATGATCCGCCCCACCTCGCGGAAGTCCTCGGCGTCGAAGCCGCGCATCGTGCAGGCGGGCGTCCCGACGCGCAGCCCGGACGCGACCGCCGGCGGGCGCTCGTCGAAGGGGATCGCGTTCTTGTTCACCGTGACGCCGACCTCGTGCAGGCGATCCTCCGCGTCGGCGCCCGTCCACTCGGTCTTG
>JAWVDX010000108.1:0-3448 GCA_033857015.1 Gaiellaceae bacterium | reverse complement strand
CCGCGCGCCCATCCGCCAGCGCAGCGCCCGATGGTCGGCGGAGACGGTGAGCTGGACGCGTCTGCCCGCCGCGACGTGGATGGTGCGGCGGCCCAGCGTGACGAACCGCACGACGACGGTGCCGACGGGCACGGCCTTGCCGCGGTTCCCCGCCGGGTCGATCGCCGCGAAGGTGATCCGATGCTTCCCGCGCGCCGTCTGACCACCGAGGCGGCCGTTCCAGTTCAGGTCGTCGGCGGCCCGCGGGAAGTTCCCCAGCACCGTCTGCACGCCGTCGACGTAGATCACGCCACGCGCGGGCTCGCTCAGCGTGAACGTCACGTGGGTGCGGTCGGAGAAGCCGTCGCCGTCCGGCGAGATTGCCCTCGGCTTCATCGTGACGCTCAGCACCCGGGGCGCCTGGGTGTCGATGCGCAGCGGATTCGGCATGTCGATCCGCCGCAGGTGACCCTTGGGGAACTCGACCCGCACCGTGTAGCGCCCGTCCGGCAGGATCTTCCCGCTGTCGTCGCGACCGTTCCAGGTCAGCTGCAGGCGCCCGCGCGGCTTGATGCGCGCGTGCACGAGCGTGCGCACGACCTTGTCGCCCGAGACGATCTGGACGGTGACGCGGGAGCGCTTCCTCAGACGGAACGAGATGTCCGTCCGCTCCTTCGTACAGCCGCAGACCGGGGAGAGCACGCGCCCGACACGCACGTTCGTGATCGGGCTTAGACGCAGCTTCAGCGCCTCGGTGACGACGAACGCGGCGGCAGTCGCGGCCAGGAGCGCGAGCACGAGCAGGGTCGGTGCGATGCGCGCCAAAGCCCGGAAAGTCTAGGGACTCCGGCCTGTCCGGGCGGCTCTAGGGCGTGTGCTCGACGGGCCGCGGTGGCGCCTCGGCGGCCAGCCGGGCTCGCAGCTCTCTCGTCCGCGTCACGTGGACGACGGCCCACGTGACCATCCCGATGGCGAACAGAGCGAGCCCGCCGGCGATCGTCCAGTTCGTCGCGTTCTTCGACAGCACCTCGATCAGCTTGATGCCGCTCAGGATCAGCACCGCCCCGAACGAGACCCGCAGCACGCGATCGGGGATCAGCAGCGGCAGGCGGCTGCCCATGAGAACTCCGGGGATCGAGCCGATCAGCATCCAGGCGAAGGCGTGCCAGACCACGTTGCCGTGCAGCACCGATCCGGCCCCGGCCACCCAGAGGAGCACGGCCGCGTGGAAGATGTCCGTCCCGACGAGCTTGGCGGCGGTCAGCGGGTAGGCGAAGAGCATGACGAGCCCGAAGAACGTGCCGCTCCCGACGGAGGTCATGCCGACGATGAACCCGCCGCTCGCGCCGAGCGCGAGGGCGATGACCTTGTCCCGCCGCACGAGGATGAAGGGCGCGTCGCTGACCTGGACGCCCCGCCGCAGGAACGTCTTCGCCAGGAAGCCGAGCCCGCCGAGGATCAGCGCCCAGCCGATGACCCGGCTCTGCAGGTCGAGCGAGTGCTTGCCGAGCTGGTTGCCGACCCAGTTGCCGAGCAGCGAAAGCGGCGCCGAGCCGGCGAACATCCAGAGCGCGAGCCGCGCGTGCACGGTGCCGAGCGTCCGGTGCCGCACCGCGCCGAAGGACTTGAAGACGGCGCCGTGCACGAGATCCGTGCCGACGGCCTTCCCCGGGTCGAAGCCGAAGAGCAGGATCAGGATCGGCGTCATCAGCGACCCGCCGCCCATCCCGGTCATTCCCACGAGGAGCCCGACGCCCAGTCCGACGAGCGTGAACTGCCACGTGCCGGTGCTCACGCCCCGACGACCATCCCCGCGGCAACCGTCTCGTTCGTCGCCTCGTCGATCAGGATGAACGCCCCGGTCGCGCGGTTGCGCGCGTACGGGTCGACGACGAGCGGCTCGGCGAGACGGAGCGTCACGCGGCCGATGTCGTTCAGCTCGAAACGCTCCGGATCGGGCGTGTCCTCGAGGGCGTGGATGTCGACGACGGAGTGCAGCTGCTCGACGATCGCCCGGACGGTGCGGGTCGTGTGCTTGACGACGACGCGGGTGCGGGGCTCGAGCGGGCGCTCGGCCATCCAGCAGAGCGTCGCCTCGAGCTCCCGCGCCACGACGGGCGCGCGCTCCGGGTCGACGAGCATGTCGCCGCGCCCGATGTCGATGTCGTCCTCGAGGCGGATCGTCACGGAGGCGCCGGGGATCGCGGAGTCGAGCGGGCCGTCGGCGGTCTCGACCGCGGCGACCCTGGTGCGCCGCCCCGAGGGCAGGACGAGCACGTCGTCGCCGGCGCGCCAGATCCCCGAGGCGACCTGGCCGCCGTAGCCGCGGTAGTCGTGGTGCTCCTCCGTCATCGGGCGGATGACCCACTGCACGGGGAAGCGCCGGTCGTCGGCGTTGCGGTCGTTCGCGATCTCCACCGTCTCGAGGTGCTCGAGCAGCGTCGGCCCGTCGTACCAGGGCATCGCGTCCGTCGCGTCGACGACGTTGTCGCCGCGCAGCGCGGAGAGCGGGACGACGTGCACGTCCCGCAGCCCGAGATGCTCCGCGAGGGTGCGCAGCTCCGCGCCGATCTCGTCGTAGCGCTCCTGCGAGAACTCGACGAGATCCATCTTGTTCAGCGCGAAGGTGACGTGCGGGATGTCGAGGATCGCGGCCACGTAGCTGTGCCGGCGGGTCTGCTCGATCACGCCCTTGCGCGCGTCGACCAGGATCACCGCCAGGTCGGCAGTCGAGGCGCCTGTCACCATGTTGCGCGTGTACTGGACGTGCCCCGGCGCGTCGGCCAGCTGGAAGCGTCGCCGCGGCGTGAAGAAGGAGCGGTACGCGACGTCGATCGTGATCCCCTGCTCGCGCTCTGCGCGCAGCCCGTCCGTGAGAAGGGCGAGGTTGACGTAGCCGTCGCCGCGCCGCTTCGAGGTCTCCTCGATGTGCTCGAGCTGGTCGACGAGGATCTGCTTCGTGTCGTAGAGCAGCCGCCCGATCAGGGTCGACTTGCCGTCGTCCACCGAGCCGGCCGTGACGAGGCGCAGGAGCTCGGTGTCGATCATCTGGTCGGAGGTGACTGACATTTAGAAGTACCCGTCCCGCTTGCGGTCTTCCATGGCTGCCTCGCTTGCTCGGTCGTCGGCCCGGGTCTCGCCGCGCTCGGTGATGCGGGTCGCGGCGATCTCGGTGACGACGTCCTCCAGGGAGGTCGCGGTCGACTCGACGGCGCCGGTGCAGCTCATGTCGCCCACCGTGCGGTAGCGCACAATCATGCGCTTCGGGGTCTCTTCCGGCAGCAGCGTCATGAACGGCGCCGTGGACAAGAGCATCCCGTCGCGCTTGAAGACCTCGCGCTCGTGGGCGAAGTAGATCGACGGGAGCTCGAGCTGCTCGCGGGCGATGTACTGCCACACGTCGAGCTCCGTCCAGTTGGAGATCGGGTAGACGCGGATCTGCTCGCCCTTGCGGATCTTGCCGTTGTAG
>JAWVDX010000107.1:0-3837 GCA_033857015.1 Gaiellaceae bacterium | reverse complement strand
GGCCTGAAGTTCGTCACGAAGCGCAACGTGAAGCGCTATCTGACGACCTATACGCGCTACGAGGGCAGCTCGAGCCTGCAGCAGTACCCGGTTTCCTAGAGGCCCTTTCCCGGCCCAACAGACGGGTGTACCTCGCACCTCCGAGCGCTACACATCCACCCCTTGCATATTGCACTACACCAGTAGTACATTGGTTGGGCTCGCGCCATCGCGTGGGCACACTCCACGAACGCACCCGGAGGATTTCATGAATCGCAACACCCGCTGGGGAGCATTCCTGCTCGCAGGCATGATGATCGCCGCATCGATCATCGTCGCCACCGCGACAGCGAAGCCCACGAAGAAGGCCGCAAGCATCAAGGTCTGCGTGCTTCTTCCCGACACCAAGTCGTCCGCCCGCTACGAGCTGTTCGATCGCCCGTATCTCGCCAAGGCCTTCAAGGCCGCCGGCGTCCCGGCCACGATCAACAACGCTCAGGGCGACGCACAGAAGCAGCGCTCGCAGGCTGACAGCTGCCTGACGAACGGCGCGGAGGTCATCCTCCTCGACCAGCTCGACCCGGCATCGGGCGCAGCGATCACGAACGCGGCCGTCGCTGGCGGCGCCAAGGTGATCGACTACGACCGCCTCGTCGTCGGCAGCAAGGCGTCCTACTACGTCTCGTTCGACAACGTCGGCGTCGGCAAGCTCCAGGGCAAGGGCCTCGCCGCTGCTCTGAAGAGCAAGCCCGGCGCAGTCGTCGTCGAGCTGAACGGTGGCATCACGGACAACAACGCCAAGCTGTTCAAGAAGGGCTACGACTCGATCCTCAATCCGCTGTACAAGTCCGGCAAGCTCAAGAAGGGCGTCGCCGGCGACCAGTGGACCGATTGGGATCCGGTCAAGGGCCAGGCCATCTTCGAGCAGATGCTCACGCGCAACCACAACAACATCCAGGGCGTGCTGTCGGCCAACGACGGTCTCGCGGGTGCTGTTGTCGCCGCTCTGAAGGCTCACGGCCTCAAGCCGGTCGCGCTGACCGGTCAGGACGCGACGCCGACTGGCGTGCAGTTCATCATCGCCGGCTGGCAGACGGGCACCGTCTACAAGTCGGTCAAGAAGGAGGCCGCGGCAGCTGCTGCGACCGCGATCGCGATCATCAACGGCACCGCCGTCAAGACGACCGGCAAGGTCAGCGGCACGCCGTCCGTCCTCCTGACCCCGACGTGGGTCACGAAGGCGAACGTCAGCCTCCTGTACAAGGATGGCTTCGTCAAGAAGTCGCAGGTCTGCAAGGGCGAGTACAAGAAGTACTGCTAGTCCCTGCGAAGTAGACACGTGGGACGGGCGCACTCGATGCGCCCGTCCCATATTGTCCCCGGCGGATCCCCTCCATGACGACTGACACTCCCACCCTCCAGCTGCGCGGCGTCTCCAAGAGCTTCGGCTCCGTCAAGGCGCTGGACGACGTCGACTTCGAGGTGAACGAGGGCGAGGTCATGGCGCTCGTCGGCGACAACGGCGCCGGCAAGTCGACGCTCATCAAGTCGCTCGCGGGCATCCACCCGTTCGACAGCGGCGAGGTCATCTTCGACGGCAAGCCCGTGTCCGTCCATGGCCCGAAGGACGCGGCCAAGCTCGGTCTCGAGGTCGTCTACCAGGATCTCGCGCTCTGCGACAACCTCGACGTCGTGCAGAACATGTACCTCGGCCGCGAGGCCCACGACGTCTTGTACCGGTTGCACGAGTCGGAGATGGAGCGGCGCACGGCGGAGACGCTCGCCAGCCTCTCCGTGACGACGATCCGCTCGACGCGCCAGACCGTGGCGACGCTCTCCGGCGGGCAGCGCCAGTCGGTCGCCGTCGCGCGCGCCGTGATGTGGAACTCGCGCATCGTGATCCTCGACGAGCCGACCGCCGCGCTCGGCGTGGCGCAGACGCAGCAGGTGCTGGAGCTCGTCTCGCGGCTTGCCGACCAGAAGCTGGGCGTCGTGCTCATCTCGCACAACCTCCACGACATCTTCGAGGTGGCCGATCGCATCACCGTCCTGCGGCTCGGCCGCAACGCCGGCCTGTTCGAGCGCGAGAAGACGACGCAGGAAGCAGTCGTCCACGCGATCACAGCCGGGAAGCCCACGAAGGTCTCCGGGATCCCGGGGACGGGGGAGGCTCCTGAATGAGCGACGCAGCTCCGTTGACCGTGCAGGTCGCCGCCGACGAGGCCGGGCTCTCCGGCGCGGCGCGAACCTACTTCGACCGCCTGAGGGCGGGCGACATGGGCAGCCTGCCGGTGATCGTCGGCATGGCGCTGATCACGATCTACTTCACGCTCAAGGTCGACGTCTTCTTCACCGCGCAGAACTTCGACGACCTCATCCCGCAGCTGGCCGGGACGGCACTCATCGCGATCGGCGTCGTGTTCGTGCTGCTGATCGGCGAGATCGACCTCTCGGTCGGCATCCTCAGCGGCCTCTGCGGCGTCTGCGTGGCCTGGTTCGCGAGCCCGGAGACGGGTCACACCGTGCCGGGGCTCGTCGCGATCGCGCTCGCGATCTGCTTCGGGGCGCTGATCGGCATGCTGCAGGGCTCGATCGTGGCGCTGCTCGGCGTGCCGTCCTTCGTCGTCACGCTGGCGGGGCTCCTGGCCTTCCAGGGCGTGATCATCAAGTGGATCGGCCAGAACGCGACGATCGGGATCCAGGATCAGTACATCAACGACATGGCCAGCTACTTCTTCTCGAAGAACGCCGGCTGGATCATCGCGACCGGCATCAGCGTCGTCTTCGCGGGCACGGTGGCTGCCGGGGCGCGGTCGCGTGTCCGCCACGGGTTGCCCGTCGGGAACGTCCCCCTGCTCGTGATCCGCACGGGGTTCGTCGCCGCGATCACGTTCCTGTTCGTGGCGATCTCGAACCACGCGCGCGGCGTCTCCTTCGCCGGAATGCTCGTCATCGCGATGATCGCCGTGGGCACGTTCGTAGCGCGGCGCACCACGTTCGGCCGCCACGTCTATGCCGTCGGCGGGAACGCCGAGGCAGCACGACGGGCCGGGATCAACGTCCCGTTCATCCGCATCGCCGTCTTCATGATCTCCGGCGCCATGGCGGCAATGGGCGGGATCATGTTCGCGTCACGCCTGCAGGGCGTTGCGCTGAGCGCCGGCGGCGGCTCGACGCTCCTGGATGCGATCGCCGCGGCCGTGATCGGCGGGACGAGCCTCTTCGGTGGGCGCGGCCGCGTCATCGGCGCGCTCCTCGGCGCCGTCGTCATCGGGACGATCGCCAACGGGCTTGCGCTGATCGGCTCGGACGCCTCGACCCAGTTCATCGTCACGGGCCTGATCCTGCTCGCCGCGGTGACGCTGGATACGCTCTCGCGCCGCAAGCTCGTCGCCTCGGGTCGCTAGCGGCGGCCTTGTCCGAGCCTGCCGTGGCGGAGCACGCGTTCCCGAGCTTCTCGCTCGGGGGACAGGTCGCGCTCGTCACGGGCGCGGCGCGCGGGCTCGGGCAGGCGATATCGCTCGCGCTCGCCCAGGCGGGCGCCGACGTGGTGCTCGGCCTGCGGGACGTCGCGACCGGCGCGCGCCTCGTGGCCGAGATCGAGGCGCTCGGGCGGCGCGCGCTCGCCGTCCAGATGGACGTCACGAAGCTCGCCGAGGTCGGCGCGGCGGTCGCGGCCGCGGTGGAGCGCTTTGGCCGGATCGACGTCCTCGTCAACAACGCCGGCGGCGGACGGATGGGCGCCGCGACGGAGGTCACCGAGAGCGACTTCGACCACATCGTCGACGTCAACCTGAAGGCGACCTTCTTCGTGAGCCAGGCGGTCGGCGCGCAGATGATCCGCCAGGGCGGCGGGCG
>JAWVDX010000106.1:0-3450 GCA_033857015.1 Gaiellaceae bacterium | reverse complement strand
GACTACATGCAGGCCCTGGCGGAGGAGAACATCTCCACCTCGATCCACTTCCTCCCGGTGCACCGCCTCACCTGGTACCGCGAGCGCTTCCCCGACCAGGCGCCCCTCCCCGAAGCGGAGCGCGCCGGCGAGCAGATCCTCTCGCTGCCGCTCTCGCCTGCCCACAGCGAGCGTGACATCGCCGACGTCGTCGACGCGCTGCACCGCGTCCACGCGCGGCTCACCGCATGAAGCAGCGCCTTCGGCTTGCTTCCGCGGGGGAAACCATGTTTCCCCCGCGAGCCCCCTTCTTCTTGAAGCTAGGCCTCCTCGGCAGCGCCGCTCAGGTCGGCGCCACCGAGGAGGAGAGCATGCGGAGAAACCTCCCGGTTTCCCCCGGGCCCCTTCCACACCGTCATGAGGCGAAGGTCGCCTCATGACGGGCAAGCGCACCCTGCGGCTCATCGGGACGCTCGTCGTCACCGGGCTCTGCGTCGCGTACCTGCTCTGGAAGATCGACCTGCGCCGCACCGGCCACGTGCTGGCGCACGCGAACCTGCTCTACCTCTTCCTCGCCTTTGCGATCAACGCGGCGAGCGTCTACCCGATGGCGATGCGCTGGCGCTGGCTCCTGAAGGCGCGCGGCATCGAGGAGCGCCAGCCCTGGCTCGTGCGCGCCTACTACACCGCCTACGCGGCGGGGCAGGTGCTCCCGACCTCGATCGGCGGCGACGCCATGCGGATCTACGAGACCGCGCGCCGCCATCCGGGGAAGGGCGGCCCGGTCGCCGGCACGGTCCTCCTCGAGCGTGCTCTCGGGGGCGCGGCGACGCTCACGCTCGCGGCGATCGGCTTCGTCCTCGCGATCGGGCGCTACGACGTGGGCGCCTACCTCTGGGTCGAGGGCGCCTTCGTCCTCGCGACGATCGCGCTCGGCATCGCGCTCTTCTCCCGCAGCGCGGCGCGGCAGCTCGCCCGCACGGAGCCGCTCCTGCGCCGGTTCAGGGTCGACAAGCCGCTGCGCAACGCCTACCTGGGGATCCACGCCTACCGCGGCAACGTCCGCCTGCTCTTCGGCGTCTTCGCGCTGACGCTGGCGGTGCAGTCGGTGCGCGTGCTCTCGATCTGGCTCGCCGGCCTCGCCGTAGGCGTGCACCTCTCGCCGCGGCCCTACTACGTGATGGGCCCGCTGCTCTTCCTCGTCATGCTCGTCCCGTTCACGATCAACGGGCTTGCGGTGCGGGAGAGCTTCTTCGTCAGCTTCCTCGGCCAGCTCGGCGTCGACGCCAGCAAAGGGTTCGCGACCGGCTTCGTCTTCTTCCTCGTCACGATCATGCTCGCCCTGCCGGGCGCTGTGATCCTGCTCCGGGAGGCGATGAGCCGTTCCGGGCGAACCACGGAGCCAGCGCCCGATGGATAGCTCCTCCGTCTCAGCCGTCGTCTGCACCTACAACGCGATGCCGTGGATCGAGCCCTGCCTCGAGAGCTTGCGCGGGCTCGAGTGCATCGTCGTCGACAACGGCTCGACGGACGGGACGCTCGCGCTCGTGCAGAAGCGCTTCCCGGAGGCGATCCTCCTGGAGGAGGAGAACCGCGGGCTCGGCGCGGGTTGGAACGCCGGCATCGCCCGCGCCACCGCGGACTACGTCTTCCTGCTGAACGCCGACGCCTGGGTCGTCGACGACGGCGTCGAGCGGCTCGCGAGGTTCCTCGACGCGCATCCGCGCGCGGGGCTCGTCGGGCCGCTGCTGCGCAACCCCGACGGCTCGGTGCAGCGCTCGGTGCGCGGCTTCCCGACCCTGTGGCGCCTGGCGACGGAGTACTTCTTCCTGCGCAAGCTGGCGCCCCGCTCGGAGCTCCTCAACGGCTTCTACGCAGGCAGCTTCCGCCACGACGGCGAGCGCCAGGTCGAGTGGGTCATGGGCGCGGCGCTCCTCGCGCGCAAGCAGGCGCTGGAGGAGGTCGGCGGGCTCGACGAGGACTTCTTCCTCTTCAGCGAGGAGGTCGACCTCGCATATCGCCTGCGCGCGGCCGGCTGGGAGACCTGGTTCACCCCGGCCGCGGAGGTCACGCACGTGGGCGGCGCCTCGCACGGTGGGCGGCTCTTCCAGGAGCAGCTGCGCGGGCACCTGCGCTTCTTCGCCAAGCACCGCGGCGACGCGGAGGCCGAGCGCGCACGCACGCTGCTCTGCCGGTCGCTGCGCCTGCGCGGCCTGCTGTTCCGCGGCGAGCGGGGCCGGCGGTACCGCGAGGGCGCCGGCTGGCTCGCGAGCGCCTCCGTGACCGAGCTCCTCGCCTCGCCTCGATGACCCTTGCGCTGAACGGCCTGCTCGCGCTCGGCGCGCTGGTGGAGCTCGGCCTGGCGCGGCTCCTGCCCGAGACGGGCGGCGGGCTCTACCTGCGCCTCGCCGCGGCGACGATCGTGTTCCTCGTCCCGGGGAAGCTGGCGGCGCGCGCGCTCGGGTGGCGCTCGACCTCGGCGACGCTGGCTGCCTCGGTCGGGCTGTTCGCGCCCGCGCTGGCCGTGGCGATGGCGCTGCACCGCTCGTTCACGCTCGCGCTCGTCCTCTACGCGCTCGTCGCGCCGCTCGCGCTGCCGTTCGCGGCGCGCGCCCGGCCGCGGCGGCCCGCGAGCGGGACGGTCTGGGTGGCGCTGAGCGGGATCGTGCTCGGCTGGCTGCTCTGGGCCGTCTCGGGGGTGGTGGCCGGGGATGGGCTGTTCCACCTCGGACGGATGCGCAAGCTGCTCGAGTTCCCGCACCTGAGCCTGCACCGCGTGAACGAGTTCGCGGACGGGAGCCTGCACCCAGGCTACGCGTTCCCGCTCTGGCACGGCGTGCTGGCGGCGATCGCGCGGCTCGCCGGGGTCGATCCGTCGAGCGTCGTCGCGCACGAGTCGGCGCTGCTGGCGCCGATCGCGCTGCTCGTCGCGCACGAGGCCGGCGTCGCGGTGTTCCGCTCCGCCTGGCTCGGCGCCGCCGCCGCGGCCGTCCAGGCGACGTTCTTCGCGCTGGCGCCGGGCCACGGCGGCTCGTACGTCTCGCTCGCGCTGCCGGCGACGGCGTCGCGCCAGCTGCTCGCGGTCGCGACGATCGCGCTCTTCTTCGGCTTCGTCGACGAGCCGCGACGGGGCACCGGGCTCCTGCTGGCGCTCGCGGCGATGAGCCTCGCCTTCGTGCACCCGACCTACGTCCTGTTCCTGCTCGTCCTGCTCGGCGGCTTCGTCGTGGCGCGGATGCTGGCCGCGCGGCGCGATCTCGCTGCCGGGACGAAGGGGCTCGCGCTCGTCGCGCTGCCCGCCGCCGGGGTGGTCGCGTGGCTGCTGCCGATCGTCCGCCAGACCGTGTCGTTCGAGCCCGGGAGCGACGAGCGGACGCGTGCCTGCACGCATTACGCGAGCTGGATCGCCGGCAGCTGCACGCACTACCGCCTCGACGCGGCCGTGCTCGTGCGCGGCGGCGCGATCGCGAT
>JAWVDX010000105.1:0-2991 GCA_033857015.1 Gaiellaceae bacterium | reverse complement strand
GACCTGGCCGGCGCCGGCTCGGTGACCGCTTCGCTCATGGTCTTCGTCTACGGGCTCACACACGGGGCGGAGCAGGGCTGGACCGACACCGTCACGCTGGCCCTCCTTGGGGGCTCGGCGGTGCTGCTCGCCGCCTTCGTGGCGATCGAGCAGCGCGCTGTCGCACCGCTCCTGCCGCTGCGGATCTTCCGCGTGCGGACGCTCGCGGTGGCCAACGTCGTGGCTGCGGTCGTCACGTCCATCGCCTTCTCCGAGTTCTTCGTGCTGACCCTCTACATGCAGCACGTGCTCGGCTACTCGCCGCTCCAGACCGGCGCAGGGTTCCTCGCGTTCGCGCTGACGATCGCAGTCGTCTCGAACGTGGCGCAGACGCTCACGACGCGCTTCGGGCCCCGGCTCGTGCTCGTCACCGGGCTGCTGATCGCTTCCGCGCCGCTCGCCTCGTTCATCCGGCTGCCGGTGAATGGGCACTATGCGACCGACCTGCTGCCGGCCTTTCTCATCAACGCGACGGGAATGGCGCTCTGCTTCGTGCCGATGACGATCGCCGGGCTGGCCGGGGTCGAGCGCGCCGACGCAGGCATCGCGTCGGGGCTCCTCAACACGAGTCGCCAGGTCGGCGGCGCGGTCGGCCTCGCCGTCGTCAGCACGATCGCGGCAACCTCGCAGCTCGGCGGCGGCCTGGCGGCGAAGACGGCGGCCACGAACGCGTTCCAGAGCGCCTTCGTCGTTCTGACCGGCCTCGCGCTCGCCGGAGCGGTCATCTCCGCGGTGTTCCTCGTTCCTCACAAGGCGCTCGACGCCGAGGAGGAGCAGTTCGCGCTGGCCGAGCTCGCAGAGGAAGCGGCCTAGGCGGACCGGGAAGGGAGCGGCACCGTCCGGGTCGCTCCCTACCCTTTCCACGTGAAGGTTCTCGGCATCGACCCAGGGACGGCTGCGTGCGGGTTCGGGATCGTCCAAGGAAACGGCGGCCGCCTCAAGGAGGTCGCCCACGGCTGGTGGCGCAGCACGGCGGCCGAGGCGCCTGCCCTTCGTCTGAAGCGGATCTTCGACGGGGTGGCGGAGCTCATCGCGGAGCATGCGCCGGACGCCGTCGCGCTCGAGGAGTCGTTCGTCGGCGCCGACGCCCGCAACGCGCTCTCCGTCGGACAGGCGCGCCGGGCGGTGCTCGTCGCGGCCGCTAGCGCCGGGCTCGCGTGCACCGAGTACGCGCCGTCCCAGGTCAAGCAGGCGGTCTGCGGCTACGGGCGTGCCGACAAGGAGCAGGTCGGGAAGATGGTGAAGGCGATCCTCGCGCTCGACGCGGTGCCGACGCCGAACCACGCCGCCGACGCGCTCGCGGTCGCGATCTGCCACGCGCTCGCGCCGCCCCTCCAGCGGAGGCTCGCCGGATGATTGCGCGACTCCGGGGCACCCCGGTGGGGCGCAGCGGCGACGGCCTCGTCCTCGACGTGGGCGGCGTCGGCTACCTCGTCCACGCGACGCCGCGCGCATTGCGCCTCGCCGAGGCCGGGGCGGAGGCGACCTTCGAGACGTACATGCATGTGCGCGAGGACGCGCTCGCCCTCTACGGCTTTGCGGAGGCGGACGAGCGGGAGCTCTTCGTCCACCTGCTCTCGGTGACCGGGATCGGCCCGAAGGTGGCGCTCGCGATCGTCTCCGGCTCGACGCCAGGTGAGCTCCGCCGCGCCATCGCGCTCGACGACACCGCCCGCTTCGAGGCCATTCCGGGGATCGGCAAGAAGACCGCGCAGCGCGTCGTCCTCGAGCTGAAGGAGAAGCTCGGCTCGGCGCCGGCCGCACCGGTCTCGGCCGGTGGGGGAGCCGCGCCGCACGTCGTCGCCCGCGACGCGCTCGTCGAGCTCGGCTACTCGCTGGTCGAGGCTGAGCACGCCCTCGCCTCGATCGACGAGGATCTCCCGGCCGCCGAGCGCGTGCGCCTCGCCTTGCGGAGCGCGGCGTGACGCAATTCATGGCCCCGGTCGTCGCAGGCGAGGAGGAGGAGCTCGAGCAGACCCTCCGCCCGCGGCTGCTCGAGGACTTCGTCGGCCAGGAGCACGTCAAGGAGCAGCTCGCGATCTCCCTCAGCGCGGCGAAGGCTCGCGGCGAGGCGCTCGACCACGTCCTGCTCGTCGGGCCGCCCGGGCTCGGCAAGACGAGCCTCGCCTTCATCGTCCGCGAGGAGCTCGGCGTTGGCATCCGCTGCGTCGCCGGCCCGGCGCTCGAGCGCAAGGGCGACATGGCTGCGATCCTGACCAGCCTCGAGGAGCGTGACGTCCTCTTCATCGACGAGATCCACCGGCTGAACCGCGCCGTGGAGGAGATCCTCTATCCGGCGCTCGAGGACTTCCGGCTCGACATCATCGTCGGCCAGGGCCCGGCCGCCCGCACCCTCACGCTCGACCTGCCCAAGTTCACCCTCGTCGGCGCCACGACTCGAACGGGCCTGCTGACGACGCCGCTCCGCGACCGCTTCGGGATGACCTACCGCCTCGAGTACTACGATCCGCCCGATCTGGCGTCGATCGTCATGCGCTCGGCGCGGATCCTCGGCGTTGAGATCGGGGCCGACTCGGCCGCGGAGATCGCCGGCCGCGCGCGCGGGACGCCGCGCATCGCGAACCGCATCCTGCGCCGCGTCCGCGACGTCGCCGAGGTGCGCCACCAGGGACACGTCACCCTTCCGATCGCGCGCGAGGCGCTCGAGCTGCTCGACGTCGACGAGGCCGGTCTCGAGCGCATCGACCGCGAGCTCCTGCGCGCCATCGTGGAGCGCTTCGACGGCGGGCCGGTCGGCCTCTCGACGCTGGCGGTCGCGCTCGGCGAGGAGCCAGACACGGTCGAGGACGTCTACGAGCCGTACCTGTTGCAGCTCGGATTCCTCCAGCGCACGCCGCGCGGGCGGATCGTGACCGACAACGGCCGCAAGCATCTCGGCGCGGCGCGCGATAACGGCACGCTCTTCTAGCAGCCATAATCATCTGATGGCTT
>JAWVDX010000104.1:0-2884 GCA_033857015.1 Gaiellaceae bacterium | reverse complement strand
GCTCGCGCTCTTCTCGATGCTGGCGGAGAACGCCTTCTACTTCGCGGACCACCCGCTTCCGACCTCGCGGATCGACGTGGCCGACCAGGATGGCGTCGTCTACCGCTCCTTCACCGGCCAGGGCCTCCAGTTTCATCCGCTCGCCAGCTTCGGGGCGCTGAACTCGGCCGTCGCGGCGAAGAACCTGGAGAAGGTCACCACGCTCTCGGCGGCGCTGGTCGCGCGCGGCGAGCCGGCGCCGCTCGGGACGGTGCGCTACGAGTACTGGTTCCCCTTCGGCGGCGGCAAGCCGCCGTGGGTGTCCGGGATGGCGCAGGCGGTCGCGGCGCAGTCGCTCGCGCGCGCCGCCGGGCTCGTCGACCCGACGCTGATGGAGCAGGCGCGCGCGGCCTACGGGCTGCTCAGCAACTGGCTCGTGACGCAGCTCCCGAGCGGGCCGTGGATCAAGCTCTACGCCTTCACCAAGGACGTCGTCCTGAACGCCCAGCTCCAGACGGTGCTCTCGCTCGACGACTACGCCGAGCTCTCGGGCGACGCCGGCGCGCAGCAGCTCGCGGACAGCCTGCAGGCGACCGCAGTGGCGCTGCTGCCCCGGTTCGACAGCGGCTTCTGGTCGTACTACTCCCTGGCCAAAGACGAGTCGACGCTCAACTACCACACCTATGTCATCCAGCTCCTGAACAAGCTGGGCCAGCGCACCGGCGACACGACCTTCACGGATCTGGCGACGCGCTTCGGCGACGACCTGACGAATCCGCCGGAGCTCAACCCGGGGAAGGTGACGCCGCTCGCGCTCTACCCGGTGCCGGCCGACGGCTTCCGCGACACGGTCAAGGTCGCGCTCTGGCTCTCGAAGATCGCGCGCGTGAGGCTCACGCTGGCCGGCGCGTCGCGGACGCTCACCCTCGGCCACGGGCCGCACACGATCGAGCTCACCCCGGGCTCCCGCGTCCGGCCGGGGACGTACGTCCCTGCGCTGAGCGCCACCGACCTGGCCGGGAACGCGACGGACGTCGACCTGGCGCCGGTCACGATCGCCTGGGACACGCTCGCGCCGACGGTGAGCGCCACGCTCGCCGGGCGGACGCTCGAGTGGAGCGCGACCGATCCGGGGACGCCGTGGCTGCGCCTCACGCTGATCCTGCGCTCGCCCGGAACCGTGCGGAAGCTCGAGCTCGGACGCCGCGGCCTCGCGGGCCGGCTCCTGCTGAAGCCGCCGCCCGGCGCCTGGGATGCGACGCTCATCGCCGGCAACAGCGCCGGCAAGCGCACGCAGATCACCCTCGGCCGCCTGGGCTGAGGGTTACTCCTCGGCACCGGGGGCAGACTCCTGTCATGGCGACCTTCAAGCCGCTGCTGCACGGAGCGCCCGGCACACTCGCCGGCTACCGCCCGCGGCCGCACAGGACACAGCGCGCGACGCCGCCGCCGCGCAGCGAGCTCCGGGCGGTGCTCGTCACCGTGGCGGCGCTCTACGGTGTGATCGCCTTCCTGATCGTCGCGCTGATCGCACTGGACTTCGTCGCCGCGCTGCTCGTCACCGGCCGCGCCTACTGAAGCGAGGAGGCCTCGTCAGTGCGCGCGGGACAGGGAGCCGGGACGGCCGAGGAAGAACCCCTGTCCCCAGTGCACGCCGAGCGCGCTGACCGCGCGTAGCATCGCGGCGCTCTCGATGCCTTCGACGATCACGGTCTGCCCCATCTCGGCGGCGAACGAGATGATCGCCGCGACGAGCGCCCGTGCGGCCGGCGACTCGAGGTCGGCCGTGAGGCTGCGGTCGATCTTGATGATGTCCGGGGCGAGGTGGAGGACGTGGCGCAGCGACGCGAACCCGGCGCCCGCGTCGTCGATCGCGATCCTGGCCCCGCCCTTGCGCAGCTCGGCGAGCGCGGCGTTCAGCACGTCGTAGTCGGCGACCTGCTCGTGCTCGGTGATCTCGATGACGATCCTCTCGAGCTGCGAGCGGAGGAAGCGCTCCCGCACGCCGGCGGCGAGGAGGGCGGCGGGGCTGACGTTGACGGTCATGAAGAGGCCTGGCTGGAGGTCGCGGACACGGCTGAGCGCGATATCGATCGCGGCGAGCTCCAGCTCCGTCTGCAGGCCGACGGCGACGGCGTCCGCGAACCATTCCTCCGTGGGCCGCTCGGGCTGATCGGGGAAGCGCGCGAGCGCCTCGCAGCCGACGTGGCGACCGTCCTCGAGCGCCACGATCGGCTGAAACCTGATGTCGAGCGTGCCGTCCGCGAGCACGGCGCTGACGCGGGCCCGCTTGGCCCGGCGCTCGCTGACTCGCGAAGCCCGGACGGGCATGATCGGCCCAGGCGCCGGGACCGCGTGAAGGCGCGTTCTCCTCATGGGGATCAGTGTCCAGCCGCAAGGACGCGATCAACAGCCTGCTTGCCGCAGACTCGAATGACGGCTGGCCGTGATCCGAAGGTCCGGCCTGCCGGGTGGCGCTCGGTCTGGCCTGGTGGGACGATGGGCGAAGCCATGCGGCTGACACATGCATCCGTAGCCGCCGCGGCGGTCGCTTCGACGCTGGGCGCGGCGTGGGTTGCGCTCGAGACCGACCGGTCGTCCCACCGGGTGCTCCTCGCCGTATTCGGTGCGGTCGTGTCGCTCTCGTTCGCGGGCAGCGGCCTGCACGCCTGGATCCGCCAGCCCAGGAACCGGCTCGGTCCGTTGATGATCCTGATCAGCGTCGCCTGGTCGGCCAGCATGCTCTTCTTCGCGAACGGCGCTCTCGTCTACACGATCGGCCAGGCGCTACGGCCGCTCTTCGTCGTGGGCCTGCTCTACCTCCTGCTGAGCTTTCCGACCGGCAGGCTCGCCACCACATACGAGCGCGTCCTCGTCGGCTCGATGCTCGTCGTCCTGCTGCCGC
>JAWVDX010000103.1:0-5669 GCA_033857015.1 Gaiellaceae bacterium | reverse complement strand
CCGGGACGGCGGCTCGTGGTCGCGCTCGCGCTCATGGGCTTCCCGTTCCTCGTCCTCCTCTGGACGCACGACATCCCCGCGCTCGCGCTCGTGATCGTCGTCTTCGTCTTCGGCGAGATGCTCTGGGTGCCGACCGCCCAGGCGATCGCGGTGCGGCTTGCGCCCCAACGGCTGCGCGGCGCCTATATGGGCGCGTACTCGACGAGCTCGAGCGTCGCCTGGATGCTGGCCCCGCTGACGGCGCTCTCGTTGCGCGGCGCCTACGGAAACGGCTCGGTGTGGATCTTCTTCGCGGCGCTCTCGGTGGCGGCCGGACTGAGCGGTCTCTTCGCCGCGCGTGCTGCGGATTAGACTCGGCTGATGGCTGCGATCCTCCTCGACCTCGACGGCGTGGTGCACGTCTCTGGAGAGCCCGTCCCGGGAGCGGTCGCCGCGGTGCGGCAGCTGCGCAAGGACGGCCACCGCCTGCGCTTCGTCACGAACAACACGACCCGCTCGCGCGCCGACCTCGCCGAGGAGTTGCGCGGGCTGGGCGTCGAGCTCGAGGACGAGGAGCTGCAGACGACCCCGCGCGCCGCGGTGCACGCGCTGCAGGGGAAGCGGGTGCTTGCGCTGACGATGTCCGCGATCGTCGACGACCTCGAGGGCATCGACCTCGTCGGCGAGGGCGCGGACGCCGTCCTGCTCGGCGGCTGCGACGAGACCGAGGAGGCGAACCGGGTCTTCTCCTACATGAACCTGGCGCGCGCGTTCGCGGAGCTGGAGGCGGGTGCGGAGCTCTTCTGCCTGCACAAGAACCGCTGGTGGCAGACGAAGGACGGGCCGCGCCTCGACGCGGGCGCCTTTGTCGCCGGGCTGGAATACGCCGCGGACACGCCGGCGACTGTCCTCGGCAAGCCGAGCTCCGCCTACTTCGCCGCTGCGCTCGACGCGCTCGACGCGGACGCGCGCCTCACCTGGATGGTCGGCGACGACGTCGAGTCCGACATCCGCGGCGCGCAGCTGCACGGGATGCGTACGGTGCTCGTCCGGACTGGGAAGTTCCGCCCGGACAGCTTCGACCGCTCGGGGCTGCGGCCGGACGCGCTGCTGTCGTCCTTGGCGGATCTGCCCGAGTGGCTGGACAGCGCCCTGTGAAGATCGGGATCGACCTGATCGAGATCGAGCGGATCCGTCGCGCGCTCGAGCGGCCGTCGTTTCGCGAGCGCTGCTTCACGGAGGCGGAGCGTGCCTACTGCGACTCGAAGGCGAACCCCGCGGAGAGCTATGCGGGCCGCTTCGCCGGCAAGGAGGCCGTCGGCAAGGCGCTCGGCTGCGGCGTCCACTTCACCTGGCGCGAGATCGAGATCGCGGGCCGCCCCAAGCCGAGCGTGCGCCTGTCCGGGCGCACCGCCGCGTTCGCGGAGAAGGTGGGTGCGGGCGCGATCGACCTCTCGATGACGCACTCGCGGGAGCTGGCCGCGGCGATCTGCGTCGTGGTGCCCGCGGATGAGTAGCTTCGAGCCGCTCTACACGGCTGCCGAGATGCGGGCCGCCGAGGAGGCGTATCCGGGCTACCCGGACACGATGGACGAGCTGATGGAGCGGGCCGGGCGGGCGGTCGCCGAGGTGGTGCAGAAGCGGTTCCCGAAGGCGCGTGCGGTGACCGTGGTGTGCGGTGCGGGGTCGAACGGCGGCGACGGGCGGGTCGCGGCGCTCGTGCTCGGCGACGCGGGTCTCGACGTGCGGCTCGTCGAGGCGCCGCGCGACGACGGAGCCGAGACGCCGGAGCTCGGCGCGCCGGACCTCGTCGTCGACGCGCTCTTCGGGACAGGCTTCAGCGGGACGCCGCGCGAGGCTGCGACCCGCTTGATCGAGGCGGTCAACGCGCTCGACGTCCCGGTCGTGGCGGTGGACGTCCCGTCCGGGGTGGACGCGTCCACCGGGGCGGTCGCCGGGGCAGCTGTCCGGGCGCAGGTCACGGTCACGTTCGCGGGCCGCAAGGTGGGGCAGGTGGTCGCGCCGGGGCGCTTCCTCTGCGGCGAGGTAATCGTCGTCCCGATCGGGCTGGACGCGACCGGGGAGACGGCGCTCCGGCGCACGCTGCCGGAGATCGTGCGCGAGGTGCCACTCCGGGCGGGCGAGACGAACAAGTACAGCGCCGGCGCCGTGGTCGTCGTGGGCGGCTCGCCCGGGATGACCGGGGCAGTCTGCCTCGCCGCGGAGGCGGCGCTGCGCGCGGACGCGGGGTACGTCTCGGTAGTCGCGCCCGCCTCGTCGACGCCGATCCTCGAGGTGCGGCTGCTCGAGCCGGTGAAGCGCGCGGCGCCGGAGGACGCGCAGGGGCTGCTCGTCCCCGAGGCGCTCGACCTGGTCGTGGAGCTCGCCAAGCGGGCGCGCGCGGTCGTGCTCGGGCCGGGGATCGGGCGCAGCGACGGCGTCCGGGCGCTCGTGCGGGAGCTGCTCCAAACCCTGGAGGCGCCCGTCGTCGTCGATGCGGATGCGCTCTTCGGCTTGGTGCCGGAGCAGTGGCGCCCGCCGGTCGTGCTGACGCCGCATGGAGGCGAGCTGGCGCGCCTGCTCGGGGCCGACACCAGCCGCGTGGATGCGCACCGCCTCGAGGCCGTGCGGGCCTGCGCGGAGCGGTTCGGCTGCGTCGCGCTGCTCAAGGGAGCGGACACGCTCATCGCCGATCCCGGCGGGCGGGTCGTCGTCGCGGATCACGGCCCGCCGTCGCTGGCGACCGCCGGCACGGGCGACGTGCTGTCCGGGATCCTCGGGGCATTCCTCGCCAAGGGGTTGGAGCCGGCGCTGGCCGCGGCAGCGGCGGCCACGGCGCACGGCCTCGCCGCCCGGCGAGCGCCGCACCAGCCGGGCCTCGTCGCGAGCGACCTGCTGACGTTGCTCCCCGCCGTGCTCGCCGGCGCTCACCCCTAGGATCTTCGGCGTGGCGCGCTCGGAGCTGACGATCAACCTGGGCGCGGTGCGCCGCAACACGAGCGCGATCCTCCAGGGGCTGGACGGAGCAGAGCTCTACGCCGTCGTGAAGGCGAACGGCTACGGACACGGCGCCACCGATGTCGCGGGCGCGGCGCTCGGAGCGGGCGCGTCGGCGCTCTGCGTCGTCACGCTCGGGGAGGGGCTGGCGCTGCGCCGCGAGTTCCCGACCGCGCGGATCATCGTGCTGGGCCCGCTCGCCAACCGCGAGGTCGGCGCTGCCAGGGAGGCGCGGCTCGAGCTCGTCGTCGCGCACGGCGAGCTGCCCGCCTCGATCCCCGTCCACCTCAAGCTCGACACCGGGATGGGTCGCTTCGGGCTGGCGGAGCTCCCGCTCCCGCCGGTCGAGGTCGTCGGCCTGATGAGCCACCTCGCCACGGCCGACTCGGACGTCGACTTCGTCCAGCGCCAGCTCGAGCGCTTCCTCGAGGCGACCAAGCTCTACCCGCAGCTGCCGCGCCACCTCGCGAACAGCGCCGCGGCGTTGCGCATCCCCGCGACGCACCTGGAGGCCGTCCGCTGCGGCATCGCCCTCTACGGACTCTCCCCGTTTGGACAGGACCCCGCCCTCGACGGCCTCGAGCCGGCCCTGCGCTGGGAGAGCCACCTCGCCCAGGTGAAGCTGCTCCAGCCGGGCGAGAGCACCGGCTACGGCCGCCGTTTCGTCGCAGAGGAGCCGACCTGGATCGGCCTCGTCCCGGTCGGCTACGCGGACGGCTTCCGCCGCGACCTCACCGGCACGACCGTGCTGGTGGCGGGGGAACGGAGACCGGCGATCGGCACCGTCTCGATGGACTCCTTCGCCGTCGCGCTCGAGCGCGAGCTCCCGGCCGGGACACCGGTGACGATCGTCGGCGACGGCCTCCTGCTCGAGGAGCACGCCCACCACGCGGGCACGATCACCTACGAGCTCGCCTGCGGGCTCGGCGCTGCGGCCAGCGCGAATCGCGCCCGCCGCGTCGTCGTCGACAGCTAAGCGGTCAGCGAGCCGTCGCGGTACTTGACCGAGCAGCCGACCGGCTCCGTCTCCTTGACGGGCGGGTCCTTGCTCACGAGCAGCGCGCCGAGCGCGTCGCGGAGGAACTGCGTGCGCACCGAGCGTTGCTCCCGCGAGTCGTCGATCGCGCCGTGGTACCTGAGGATCCGCTCCTGGTCGAAGACGAACACCTCGGGGGTGCGCTCCGCGCCGAGCGCGTGCGCGAGCTCCTGCGTCCCGTCGTACGCGTAGGCGAACGGGAAGCGCTTCTTCGCCGCCCGCTCCTGCATGCGCTCGAACGAGTCCTCCGGGTAGGCGTCGACGTCATTCGAGTTGACCGCGAGAATCCGTACCCCGCGGCCCGCGTAGTCGGTCGTGATCCCCGCGAGGCGATCCTCCCAGGCGAGCACGTAGGGGCAGTGGTTGCAGAACTGGACGAGGACGAGCACCTTGGCGTAGGAGTAGCCCTCGAGCGAGTGCGTCTCGCCGTCGACGCCCGGGAGCGAGAAGTCCGGTGCCGGAGAGCCGAGGGACAGGCTCATCGGGCGGCTCCGACCAGGTCGAGCGCCCGTTCGATCTGCGCCTGGCTCGGCACGGGCGAGACTGTCCCGTCGGGGCGCGCGTAGATCCGGCAGGTGAGCGACGGTCGCGAGCGCGCTGCGCCGTCCTCGTCGACGTCGCGCCCGTCCACGCGGATCGTCGGCGAGCCGACGAAGCCGACCGTCTCAGCCTCCTCCTGCGTGCGGACCTCGATCATCTCCACCTCGCCGGTCACCTCGTGCGCAGCGAGGACCGCGCGCACGAGCGCCTCGGCCTCGGGGTAGGACGGGCAGCCGTCCCAGTAGAAGAGCTGGATCCTTCGCATTCCGACATAGGCTAGCGATCACCCAGTGCCGCGACGGCACTTCGCAGCTGGTCGCGCTCCTCGGCGAGGTCGCGGAAGCACTCCGAGAGGCGCCGCTCGCCGGCGGAGGTGAGGCGCACGAGGGCGACGCGACCGTCCTTCGGCGAGCCGGAGCGCTGGACGAGGCCAGCCTCCTCGGCGCGCGTCACGAGCTCCGTTGCGGTGCTCTGCGCCACCTTGAGCCGGTCGGCGAGGTCGGTGACGGTGAGGCTCTCGCTGTGGTCCGGAGCGCCCTTGACCATGAGCAGGAGCTGGTAGCGCTGCGGCGTCAGGCCGTTGCGGCGCGCTTTCTTCTCCGTCGTGCGCAGGAAGGCGCGCAGCGACGAGCGGAACTCCGCGACCGCGATCGCCTCGTCCACGGAGATGTGCGGCGGGGCCACGGCCGGAGTCTACTTCGGCCTTCGCGCGTCGCCGACGCGAGCCTGCGCGCGCGCGACGAGGCCGGGGAGGAGCGCCTGCGCGAGCGGGACGATCCGGTAGTACGCCGGCACGAAGGTCTCGCGGCGGTTCCGCTCGAGCACGCGGACGATGTGGCGCGCGACGTCGGGTGGGTCGATGACGATGCGGCGGAGCGGGCGCGGCAGCTTCGTCCGCTGCGGGAAGCCTTCGCTCTCGACGTAGCCGGGGTTGACTGTGTGGACGCGGATCCCGAGTGGCGCCAGCTCCGCTGTCGCCGAGCGCGAGAAGGCGAGCTGGGCGTGCTTTGAGGCGGAGTAGGGCCCCGCGCCGACGGAGCCCGCGACGGAGACGACGTTGACGACGTCCGCCGTCCCGCTCGCCTCGAGCCCGGGGAGGAACGCGCGCAGGCACCAG
>JAWVDX010000102.1:0-2545 GCA_033857015.1 Gaiellaceae bacterium | reverse complement strand
CCCGAGCCACGTGCGCAGCTACTCGGAGCAGGAGTGGCGGCGGATGCTCGAGCGCGCGGGCCTCGAGGTCGAGGAGTCGCGGATCGTCGAGAAGAGCGGGCCTCTCGACCAGTGGCTCGCCCTCGTCGGCTGCGACGGCTCCGAGGCGGACGAGGTCTGCTCGCTGATCCCGCACCGCATTCGCGGGAACGACGTCACGACGAGCCACGTCCTCCTGCGCGCCAGGAAGGTGCAGTAGTGACCGAGATCTGGAACGACCGCGCGCAGGGCTACGTCGACTCGGACGCGCACCGCGAGGGCGAGGACCTGGACTGGATCGTCGCCGCGGCGGCCGGAGCGCAGAAGGCGCTCGACGTCGCGACCGGCGGCGGTCACGTAGCGCGGCGGCTGCGCGAGGCAGGTCTCGAGGTCGTCACGGCCGACCCGGCGCCCGGGATGCACCCCGACGTGATCTGCCGCGCCGAGGACCTGCCCTTCGCCGGGGCCAGCTTCGACGTCGTCGCCTGCCGCACCGCGGCGCACCACTTCGACGACTTCCCCGGTGCCGTCCGCGAGATGGCACGGGTCGCCCGCGACTCGGTGCTGCTCGTCGACGCGACCTTCATGTCCGACGCAGTCGAGGAGGCGGAGACGCTCCGCGACCCCTCGCACGTGCGCAACTACGACGAGCAGGAGTGGCGCGCCGCGGTCGAGGCCGCCGGGCTCGAGATCGTCGACACGCAGCTCTTCGAGCACAGCTTCGACCTCGCCGCCTGGCTCGCCCGCACGGGCTGCGAGGGCGCCGAGGCCGAGCGCGCTGTCGAGTTGCTCGGCGACCGTGCCCAGGACGGGCAGCTCACGCTCCGCAAGATCGCGATCAAAGGAGTGAAGCGCTAGATGGCGATCATCGTCGACGAGCAGACGCGCCTGGTCGTCCAGGGCCTGACCGGCTCCGAGGGCTCCTTCCACGGGAAGCGCAACAAGGCCTACGGCACCCAGGTCGTCGCAGGCGTCACACCCGGTAAGGGCGGCCAGGACGTCGAGGGCATCCCCGTCTACGACACCGTCGCAGAGGCGGTCGAGCGCGAGGGCGCGAACACCGCGATGGTCTTCGTCCCGGCGCGCTTCGCCGGCGACGCGATCTACGAGGCGGTCGACGCCGGGATCGCGACGGTCATCTGCATCGCCGAAGGGCTGCCGGCCCACGACATGCTGCGCATCTACACCTACATCCGCCCCAAGGCCATCACGATGATCGGCCCGAACTGCCCCGGTGCGCTCTCGCCGGGGAAGGCGAACGTGGGGATCATCCCCGCCGAGATCTTCCGCCCCGGCTCCGTCGGGCTCGTCTCCCGCTCGGGGACGCTGACCTACCAGATCGGCCACGAGCTGACCCAGCTCGGCCTCGGCAACTCGACGATCGTCGGCATCGGCGGCGACCCGGTCGTCGGCTCCTCGTTCATCGACATCCTCGAGAAGTTCGAGGCCGACCCCGAGACGGAGCTCGTCGTCATGGTCGGCGAGATCGGCGGCGACGAGGAGGAGAAGGCGGCCCGGTTCATCAAGGAGCACATGACGAAGCCCGTGCTCGCCTACATCGCCGGCTTCACCGCTCCGCCCGGCAAGACGATGGGCCACGCGGGCGCGATCATCTCCGGCTCGTCCGGGACGGCGCAGGCGAAGAAGGACGCGCTCGAGGCGTGTGGCGTCCAGGTCGGCACGACGCCGACCGAGGTCGCCCAGCTGGTTGCCGACCGCGCGGAGTAAGCGCTGCTGCGACCATGGCGGGCCATGTCGGAGCCCGCCCCCGTCCTTCCGCTGAGCAGGCGCCGCGCCCAGGGGGCGCTCGCCGCGCTCGCGCTGACCGCCTTCCTCTACGTCACGACGGAGACGCTGCTCATCGGCCTGCTCCCGCAGGTCGCCGGCTCGCTCCACGTGTCGCTGTCGCGGACGGGGATCCTCGTGACGGGCTACGCGGCGACCGTTGCGGTGATGTCGGTGCCGCTCACGCTGGCGACGCGCCGGGTGCAGCGGCGGCGCCTGCTCGGCACCCTCCTCTGCCTCTTCGTCGTCTCGACCGTCGTCGGCGCCGCCGCGACGAGCTACTGGCTGCTGCTGGGGACGCGCATCGTCACCGCGCTGACGCACTCGATCTTCTGGTCGGTCGTCGGGGCGACGGCCGCCGGCCTCTTCGCGCCGGAGGCACGCGGCCGGGTGCTGACGGCGATCTTCGCCGGGAGCTCGCTCGCGACCGTGATCGGCACGCCCGCGGGCACCTGGCTCGGCCAGCACACGAGCTGGCGCGTCGCGTACCTCACGGTCGGGCTGCTCGGCGCGGTCGTCGCGGTGGCGGTGATCGCGCTCGTCCCGGCGAGACCCGTCCACGAGAGCCATGCCGCGACGGGCCGGCACCCCGACGGCCGCCGCTACGCAGTGCTCGTCGCCGCGACGATGCTCGGGATGGGCGGCTTCTTCACGATGTTCACGTACGTCACGGCGTACCTCACGCGTGTGACCGGCTTCTCGCTCGCGGCGGTGAGCCCGATCCTGCTCGCGGGTGGCCTGG
>JAWVDX010000101.1:0-2998 GCA_033857015.1 Gaiellaceae bacterium | reverse complement strand
CCGTCAAGGCGCACGGGTCGGAGCTCGAGTACTCCATGCGGGGCCGGCCCGCACTCGAGCGCTGGGGCAAGGAGGGGTTGGCGCGCGCCGAGGCGGTGTTCGTCGGCTCGCAGCACATCCGCGAGGTGCTGGAGGACGTCGTCGGCCACGTCGACCGCGTCCACGAGGTGCCGCCGGGCGTGGACATCGAGGAGTTCCGGGCGCGGCCTCGCGACGAGGCGCTGGCGGGGTTGATCGCGGAGGCGCGGCGCGATCCGCCGAACGAGGGGAACCGCAGCGAGCGGCTGGCGGACGCGGGGAACGCGGAGCGCCTCGCGGCGTTTCTCGCCGCGGACGAGCCGACCGTCGTCTACTTCGGGAAGCTGCTCTTCAACAAGGGCGTCCACCTCCTGCTCGAGGCGCTGCGCGAGCTCGACGCGCGTGCCGTCGTCGTCGGCTTCGGCGACTACCGGGCGGAGCTGGAGGCACTGGCGGGCGAGCGTGTCCTCTTCACGGGGCCGTTGGAGCACCGGCACCTCGTCCACCTGCTGCCGCTCGCCGACGCCACCGTCGTCCCGTCGATCTTCCCGGAGGCGTTCGGGATGGTGGCCGCCGAAGCCGCAGCTGCGGGGTCGCCGCCGCTCGTGGCGCGCCACTCCGGCCTCGCCACGATCGCGGCTGGCCTCGAGGAGGAGTATCCGGCGGAGCTGCGCGACCTCGCGAGCTTCGCGCCCGGCGACGTCGCCGACCTGACGGCGAAGCTGCGCCGGATCCTGGCGCTGCCCGCGGACCAGCACGCCGCGCTGGCGGCGGCAGGTCGCCGCGCCGTGGAGCGCCAGTGGAGCTGGGACTCCGTGGCGAGCCGCCTGCTCGAGCCGCTCGCCTAGTCTCTTCGAGACATGTCTCTGGACCAGGTCCGGGGACATGTCCGCACGGAACACTCCTGTCACGCACGGCCAGTGGACTACGCTTCGCCCCGATGGGTGACGAGCAACGCCTTTCGCCCGAGGAGCAGCTCGCCTTCGCCCGGGACGCCTTCGCCTCCGGCCAGGACTTCACGCTGGCGATCGAAGAGGAGTTCGCGCTCCTCGACCCCGAGACGCTCTCCCTCGTCAACCGCTACGAGGAGGTCCGCGCCGGCGCCGCAGGCACCCCGCTCGACGAGCACCTCGCCGGCGAGCTGATCGCCTCCGAGATCGAGGTCAAGACGGGACGTTGCGAGACCTTCGGCGAGGCCGCCGCCGTGCTCGGCCAGCGCCGCGAGGAGCTGCGCGCCCTCGCCGAGCCCTTCGGCGTCGCGCTCGGCGCGACCGGCACGCACCCCTGGAGCCCGTGGCGCGACCAGCGCATCATCGACACGCCCCATTACCGGCGCAACGACGAGCACCTGCGCTACGTCGTGTGGCGGAACAACTCCTTCGGCCTGCACGTCCACGTCGGCGTCCGCGACCCCGATCGCGCGATGCGGGTCTGCGACGCGATGCGCGCCTTCCTCCCGGAGCTCCTGGCCCTTTCGGCCAGCTCGCCGCTCGTCGAGGGCGTCGTCAGCGGGCTCCACTCGGCGCGCAGCCAGATCTTCACGCGGATGTTCCCGCGCTGCGGCATCCCGGACGCCTTCGGCTCCTGGGCCGAGTTCGAGCGCTTCGTCCGCTTCCTCTACGCCACCGGCTCGATCACCGAGCACACGCAGCTCTGGTGGAGCATTCGCCCGCATCTCGCGTTCCCGACGGTCGAGGTGCGGATCGCCGACGCGCAGCCCGACCTCGGCGAGTCGCGCGCCCTCGCCGCGTTGACGTACAGCCTCGTCGCGCGTTGCGCGCGGGCACTCGACGACGGCGAGCCGCTCCCGGACTACCCGCACCGCCTGATGGAGGAGAACCTCTGGCGCGCGATCCGCTTCGGCCTCTCCGGTGAGCTGATCGACTTCGAGCGCAGCGAGGCGATTCCGGCCCGCGCCCGCCTCGAGCAGCTGATCGACTGGGTCATGCCGGTCGCCGAGGAGCTGGGCGCGGCGGAGTACCTCGCCATCCCGGTCGCAAACGCCGCCGAGCGGCAGTACGCTCGCGTCGCCGAGGGCTGGTCGCTCGAGCAGATCTACGCGGAGCAGGTCGGAAAGGCGGTGCACGTCTGATGGCTGAAGGTGACGACGCCCTCGCGAGCCAGTTCGCCGAGATCAAGGTGGACGAGCTGCTCGTCCAGACGGCGACGATGCTCGCCTCGATCGCCTTCCTGCGCCTGAGCGAGGGCAAGCCCGATCTCGAGCAGGCGAAGCTCGCAATCGATTCCATTCGCGCGTTGCAGCGCCCGCTCGCGGACTTCCTCACGGACGAGCTGAAGGGCGAGCTGAACGGTCTCGTCGCGAGCCTCCAGATGGCCTACGTGAACGCGGTCGTGCCGGCGAGCGCGGGCGAGGCGCCGGTTGAGAACGGCGAGGCGTCAGAGCCGAGTGAGCCTGCGTAGCGGGCTCGCCGTGGCGGTTCCCGGGATCGCGCCGGCGATCGACGGCTGGCGCGAACGCACCTGCGACGCGAAGCCGTCCACGGGTGTCCCGCCGCATGTCACGCTGCTGTTTCCATTCGCGCCTGCGCGCGAGGTCGACGACGCGCTCCTCTTCGCAGTCGACCAGCTGCTCGGGCGGTTCGCGCCGTTCGGGATCACGCTCGCGCGCACCGCTCGCTTTCCCGGGGTGCTCTACCTCGAGCCCGAGCCTGCGGAGCCGCTGCGGACGCTGACGGTCGCGCTCGTGGAGCGCTTCCCCGAGTACCCGCCCTACGAGGGCGTTTTCGGCACCGACCTGGTCCCGCACCTCACGGTCGCCCAGGGCGAGGACGCCGTCCTCGACGCAGCGGCACGCGACGTCGAGCCCGCACTGCCGTTCCGCGCAGCGGTCAGGGAGGCGTTGCTGTTCGAGGAGACAGAGCCCGACTACGGCGCCTGGCAGCTGCGGGCGCGGTTCCAGCTCCGGGGCGCGGCGTGATCGGCGTCTTCGGCGGCTCCGGCTTCTACTCGTTCCTCGAGG
>JAWVDX010000100.1:0-4465 GCA_033857015.1 Gaiellaceae bacterium | reverse complement strand
GTCGAGTGGTGGGACTTCCGGCGGTGGAGCGACCCGGGCGAGGCGCCGCTGGTTGCTGGCGCGTTCCCGGAGCCGTTCCTGCACGGCTTCGACGGGAAGCGGCGCCCGGCGGTGGTGCGGTACACCCGGGCGGGGTTGCGTCCGGGTGCCCTGGCGCTTGCCAGGGTCGTCGGCGCCGGCTCGGTCGCGCCCGCTGGGAAGGCGGTGCCCCGCGAGGCGAATGTCCTGCTCCTCACGTGGGGCGCGCCGCAGTTCCGCCTGCGCTACCGGGCCGGTCACGGCACCGCGGGCGATCCGGTGGAGCTCATCGTCGCGGGGGCTGCCGCGGCGCTGGCGCGCGACCCGCATCGCTACGCGCGCGTCTACAGCGTCCCGTGAGCGCGCTCCCCGCCCTCGTCTTGCTGGGCGCAGTTGCGACTGTGAGCCTCGTGGCGGATCGCATTGCCGCACTCGCCGCGATCGTGGTCGTCCTCGGGCTGCTCGTCGCGCGCTATCGCGGACGGCGGCGCCTCTACCTGTGGGGCGCCGGCTTCAGCGGGGTCACGCTGTTCCTCTTCTCGCCGCTCGTCGCCCACTACGGAGCGCACGTGCTCTGGCGCGGGCCGCACCTCCCGGCGCCGCTCGGCTGGCTCGACGTCACGACGGAGGAGCTGCACATGGCGGCGCGGCTCGCGCTGAGCCTCACCGGGCTGGCGCTCGCCGTCGGGCTGTACGCGCTCGGGCTCGACCACGACCGGCTCGTCCAGGGGCTGCGCTTCGCGCGCCGCTCGATGCTCGCGCTTGCGATCGCGCTGCGGCTCCTGCCGACGCTCGAGCGGGACGCGCACGGGCTCGTCGACGCGCTGCGCGGGCGCGGCGTCGCGGTTGCGGGCGTGCGGGGCCATGCGCGGCTGCTCACGCCGCTGCTCGCCGGGTCGCTCGAGCGAGCGCTCAGCCTGGCCGAGGCGATGGAGGCGCGCGGCTTCGGGCGCGGGACGCGAACGCGGGCGCCGCGGCCCGGGTGGAGCGCGCTCGACTGGGTGGCGCTCGGCATGGCGCCGCTCCTCGTCCTGGTGGGGATTCTGTGGCTGTAGCGCGGATCGAGGAGTTGCGCTTCTCCTATCCGGAGCGGGCGGAGCCTGCTTTGGACGGCGTCTCGCTCGTGCTCCAGCCGGGCGAGATCGTGGCCGTGCTCGGGCCGTCCGGCTCCGGGAAGTCGACGCTCCTGCGGGCGCTCGCAGGGCTCGTGCCGCACTTTCACGGCGGGCGCTTCGCGGGGCGGGTCGTCGTCGGCGGCCTCGACACGCGGCGCGCAACGCCCGCAGAGCTTGCGGGCACGGTGGCGACGGTGTTCCAGGATCCGGAGGATCAGATCGTCCTCGCGCAGGTGCGCAACGAGGTGGCGTTCGGGCTGGAGAACCTCGCGGTCGCGCCGGCGACGATCTGGCCGCGCGTGGAGGCTGCGCTCGACAGGCTCGGCATCGCGGCGCTCGCAGACCGTGCGGTCGCGACGCTCTCCGGCGGCGAGCTGCAGCGGCTCTGCCTCGCGGCGGCGCTGGCCGTGGAGCCGCAGCTGCTCGTCCTCGACGAGCCGAGCTCTCAGCTGGACGAGGACGGGGCGGACCGGCTCCTCGGGGAGATCGCAACGCTCTGCGCCGAGCGCGGCACGGCGGTCGTCCTCTCGGAGCACCGGGTGGCGCGGGCGTTGCGCCATTGCCACCGCGTGCTCTTCCTGGAGCGCGGTCAGATCCTGCTCGACGCCCCGCGCGCAGAGGCGCTCGCCTGGCTCGCGCGCGAGCGGCCCGCCTACGTGCCGGGCCCGCGCGTGCGCCCGCCTGCGGCGCCCGCGGGCGAGACGGTGTGCGCGCTCGCAGGAGTGAGCTTCGCCTACGACGAGCCGCTCTTGCAGGACGTGTCCCTGACGCTGCGCCGGGGTGAGGTCGTGGGCCTGCTCGGCCCCAACGGCGTCGGGAAGACGACGCTCGCCAAGCTCGCGGCCGGGCTGCTCGAGCCGCAGGCTGGCAGCGTGGAGCGGAGCGGGCGTGCCTGCTACCTCTCCCAGGATCCGGGCCGTTACCTCGTCACCGAGACGGTGCTGGCCGAGGTAGCGCTCGCCGCGCCGGAGAACGCGGCCCGCGGCGCGCTCGAGTCGGTCGACCTCGCCGCGTACGAGACCCGCCACCCGCGCGACCTCTCCAGCGGGGAGCGGGAGCGCGTCGCCCTCGCCGCGGTGCTCGCGCCCGCCCCGGAGCTCCTCGTCCTCGACGAGCCGACCCGCGGCGTCGACCCGCCGCGCAAGGCCGCGCTCGCAGCGCTCCTGCGCGCCCAAGCGCCCGAGCGCGCGACCCTCCTGGTGACGCACGACCTCGACCTCGCGGCGGCGGTTTGCGACAGCCTCCTGTGGCTCTCGGCGGACGGGCTGGGAACCGGACCGGACGCCGACTCCGCAGCTAGCATCGAAGGGGATGTCCCTCACCCAGCCTGAGACCTATCTCGCCGATCTGAACCCCGCCCAGCGCGAGGCGGTCCTCACCACGGAAGGCCCGCTCCTCGTCATCGCGGGCGCCGGTTCCGGGAAGACCCGCGTCCTCACCTACCGGGTCGCGCATCTGATCCGCAGCTGCGGCGTGAAGCCGAACGAGGTGCTCGCGATCACCTTCACGAACCGCGCGGCGGCCGAGATGCGCCACCGCCTCGAGACCCTCATGGGCGGCACGGCGCGCGCGATCTGGATCCTCACCTTTCACTCCGCCTGCGGCCGCATCCTGCGCAAGGAGGCGCCGCGCCTCGGCTACAAGTCCACCTTCACGATCTACGACTCGGCCGACCAGCTCCGCGTCGTCAAGCAGTGCCTGGAGGAGCTGGAGCGCGACCCGAAGCGCTTCGTCCCGCGCGGCATCCACACGCAGATCTCCAACGCGAAGAACCAGCTCGTCTCGCCCGCGGAGTACCTCGAGCGCGTCTCCTCGTTCTACGACCAGACCGTCGCGGACGTCTACGACCTCTACCAGCGCAAGCTCTTCGCCTCGAACGCGGTCGACTTCGACGACATGCTCTTCCTCTGCGTGCGCGTCCTCGAGGAGTTCCCGGACGCGCGTGCGCACTGGCAGAAGGCGTTCCGCTACGTCCTCGTCGACGAGTACCAGGACACGAACCACGCCCAGTACCGGCTGTTGCAGCTGCTGGCGGAGCAGCACCAGAACCTCTGCGCCGTCGGCGATCCCGATCAGTCGGTCTACGGGTTCCGCGGAGCCGACATCCGCAACATCCTCGAGTTCGAGGCCGACTTCAAGGACACGAAGATCATCCCGCTGGAGCAGAACTACCGCTCCACGAACAACATCCTCGGGGCAGCCAACGCGGTGATCAAGAACAACCGTGAGCGCAAGGACAAGAACCTCTGGTCGGCGCTCGGCGAGGGCGATCCGGTGCGCGTGCTCGAGGTCGAGGACGAGCACGCAGAGGCTCGGCTCGTCGCCGCCGAGGTGGCGGGGCTGATCGAGGGCGGCTGGTCGGGCCGCGAGATCGCCGTCTTCTACCGCACGAACGCGCAGTCACGCGTCCTGGAGGACGTGCTCGTCCGCCAGGACGTGCCCTACCAGGTGATCGGCGGGCCGAAGTTCTACGAGCGGCTCGAGATCAAGGACGCGATCGCCTACCTCCAGGTCATCGACAACCCGTTCGACGCGGTCTCGCTCGTGCGGATCGCCAACCGGCCGCGCCGTGGAATCGGCGACGGCACCCTGGCGCGCCTGCAGGCCTACGCGGACGGGCTCGGCATCTCGCTCTGGGAGGCCTTCGGCCAGGGCGCGGAGGCGGGCCTCGGCACCGCGGCGCAGCGCAACGTCGAGGTGGTGCACACGCTCCTCCAGTCCTTGCAGTCGCAAGCGCAGGAGCTGTCCGTCCCAGAGCTGCTGGAGCAGCTGCTGGAGCAGTCCGGCTACCTCGAGGCGCTGCGCGCGGAGCGCACGATCGAGGCGAGCGGGCGGCTCGAGAACCTCGAGGAGCTCGTCGGCGTGACGCGGGAGTACGACGACAACGAGGCCGAGCCGAGTCTCTCGCACTTCCTGCAGGAGATCTCGCTCTACTCCGACCAGGACGCCATCGCCGAGGAGCAGGGAGCCCTCACGCTGATGACGCTGCACAACGCGAAGGGCCTCGAGTTCCGCGCTGTGTTCATGCTCGGGATGGAGGAGGGGATCTTCCCGCACTCCCGCTCCATCGAGGAGCAGGGCGTCGAGGAGGAGCGCCGGCTCGCCTACGTCGGGATGACCCGCGCGATGGAGAAGCTGACGATGCTGCACGCGACGTCGCGCTCCCTCTACGGGGCGCGCGCGTACAACCTCGCGTCGCGCTTCCTCGACGAGCTGCCGGAGGACGGGGTGGAGCGGGAGCGGCTGCGTCCCGCCACCTGGTCGGGCTACGGCAGCCAGACGCCCGGCTACGGCGGCGGGTTCGCCACGCCGGAGCGCGCCACCGCGCCGCG
>JAWVDX010000099.1:0-3082 GCA_033857015.1 Gaiellaceae bacterium | reverse complement strand
ATCTACCGGCGCGTGGACGACAGCTTCGTCGACCCGCTCGTCTTCCGGAAGGACTCGTTCCTCGGCTCCGCGGGCGTCTTCAACGCCTACCGGGCCGGCAACGTGGCCTTCGCGAACGCCGTCGGCTCGGGCGTCGCAGACGACAAGGCGGTCTACGCGTACGTCCCGGAGATGATCCGCTTCTACCTGGACGAGGAGCCGCTCCTGCGCAACGTGCCGACCTTCCAGGCCTCCGACGACGAGGAGCGCGCCTACATCCTCGGGCACCTCGACGAGCTGGTCGTCAAGTCGGTGGACGAGAGCGGCGGCTACGGCATGCTCGTCGGCCCGCACGCGACCGCCAAGGAGCGCGAGGCCTTCCGTCGCAAGATCGAGGCGAGCCCGCGCACCTTCGTCGCCCAGCCCACCGTCGCGTTGAGCCGCCACCCGACGTTCCTCGACGGCGCGCTCCACGGCGCGCACATCGACCTGCGCCCCTTCATCCTCTACGGCAGCGACGTGACGATCGTCCCGGGCGGGCTGACCCGTGCGGCGATGCGCCGCGGCTCGCTCGTCGTGAACTCCTCGCAGGGCGGCGGCAGCAAGGACACGTGGGTGCTCCGTGCTTAGCCGCGTCGCCGACTCGCTCTACTGGATCGCGCGCTACATGGAGCGCGCCGAGGACACCTCGGGGCTGCTGCAGGTCAACTTCCACGCGCTGCTGGACACGAACGTCGCCGACCACCCGGAGGCGTGGCGCCAGCTGATCCGCATCACCGGCCAGGAGGCGCTCTTCGCCAAGCACGCCGACGTGGCGAGCGCCCGCACGGTGAGCGAGTTCCTGCTCTGGCACCCGAAGAACCCCGACTCGGTCGTCGCGAACATCACCCGCGCGCGCGAGAACGCCCGCGGCGTGCGGGAGCAGGTCACGACCGACATGTGGCAGCACCTGAACCGCCTCTACTTCTCCGTCCGGGACGTCAACAAGGAGGCGGTGCTGCGCGCGCCGCACGGCTTCTTCGCGCGCATCCGCCAAAGCTCGCACGCCTTCCAGGGGATCACCAAGGCGACGATGCCCCACGGCGAGGCGTACGAGTTCATCGAGCTCGGGACGCATCTCGAGCGCGCCACGCAGACGGCGCGGATCGTCAACATCAAGCACGGCGTGATCGAGCGCTCGCTGGGCGAGCCGGCCGAGGCGGCGCTGCTCGTGGCGCTCCTGAAGTCGTGCGGCGCCTTCGAGGCGATCCGCAAGCGCGAGAGCTCCCAGCTCCAGCCGCAGCGGGTCGCGGAGTACCTCCTGCTCGACCGCGACTTCCCGCGCGCGGTGCTGTTCTGCCTCGACACCTGCCTGCGTGCGGTGACGCTGATCTCCGGCCAGGTCGGCGAGCCGCAGCGCGCGCTCGGACGGCTCTGCGCGCAGCTGGCCTTCTTCGACCACCGCGAGCTCCACGCGCGCCCCATCCACGAGCTGCTCAACCCGCTGATCGCCAACATCGAGGCGGCGGGCGACGAGATCACGCGCACCTACTTCCACTCGCGGGTAATCGCCCTCGACGCCTTCGCCGTCCTCACCGCGGGCCAGCAGCAGCAGTGACATGTGGCTCCACGTCGAACATAGGACGCGCTTCTCGTACGACGAGCCCGTGACGGAGGCCTTCACCGAGCTGCGCATGAAGCCCATGAACGTCGGCGGGCAGCGCTGCTCGTCGTTCCGGCTGGCGCTCCAGCCGGTCGGCTCGCGCCTGCACGAGTACGGCGACCACTTCGGCAACGAGGTGCTGCACTTCAACCTGCTGGAGCCGCACGAGGAGCTGACCGTCACGGTCTCGAGCGACGTCTTCACCCCGGAGAGCTTCGACGACGGCGCCCGGGAGCTCTCGCTCACCGACGAGCACGACTACCTCATGGAGACGCCGTACACGCCGCAGGCGGAGGCGATCCGGGCCCTTGCCGGAAGCTCCCGCGGCTACGAGGCGCTGATGGCCACGATCCAGGAGCGGCTGATCTACGAGCGCGGCGCGACGGACGTCACCTCCACCGCCGACGAGGTGCTGGAGCTCGGCCGCGGCGTCTGCCAGGACTTCGCGCACCTGTTCATCGCGGCCTCCCGCGCGCAGGGTGTGCCGGCGCGCTACGTGAGCGGCTACCTCTACGACTCGGACATGGAGGGGCAGAGCGCCGCGTCCCATGCCTGGGTGGACGTGTGGAGCCCGGGCCGCGGCTGGGTCTCGCTCGACCCGACGCACGGCCGCGAGCAGACGGATGCCTACATCCGGGTCGCCGTCGGGCGCGACTACGCGGACGTCCCGCCGACGCGCGGCGTCTACAGCGGCGTGGCGATCGAGACGCTGGACGTCGCGGTCGAGCTGACCGCGCTGTAGGCGCTAGGCGTTGTCGATCTGCGCGCGCTGCAGCTTGCCGGAGTAGTCGACGTAGATCGACTTCCACTCCGTGAAGACGTCGAGCGCCGCCTGCCCCGCCTCGCGGTGGCCGTTGCCGGTCTGCTTCGTGCCGCCGAAGGGCAGGTGAACCTCCGCGCCGGTGGTCCCGGCGTTGATGTAGGTGATGCCGGCCTCGAGGTCGCGCATCGCCGTGAAGGCCTTGTTCACGTCGCGCGTGAAGATGGACGAGGAGAGCCCGAATTCGATCCCGTTCGCGACGCGGATCGCCTCCTCGAAGGAGTCGACCGGGATCAGCGAGAGGGTCGGCCCGAAGATCTCCTCCTGCGCGATCCGCATCCCCGGCTCGACGCCCGCGAAGATGGTCGGCCGGTAGAAGTTCCCCGCGCCGAGCCCGTTCCCGGACGCCTCCTCCCCGCCGGTCAGCAGCGTCGCCCCCTCGTCGGAGCCGATCCCGGTGTAGCGGTGCACCTTGTCCAGCGCCGCGCGGTTGATGAGCGGGCCCACGTCCGTCTCCGGATCCCAGCCGGGGCCGAGCTGTAGCCGCTCCGCGGCGGGCACGAGGCGCGCCTGGAGCGCGTCGTAGACCCCGCGCTGGACGATCACCCGGCTCGCCGCGGTGCAGCGCTGCCCGGAGGTGCCGAACGCAGACCAGACGATGCCCTCGACCGCGAGGTCGAGATCCGCGTCCTCGAGGACGA
>JAWVDX010000098.1:0-3365 GCA_033857015.1 Gaiellaceae bacterium | reverse complement strand
TCCATGCGGGAGCAGCGTGACTACCTGACCCAGCTCGACGCGGCGATCGGTGACGCAGACCACGGTGCCAACATGGATCGCGGCTTCGCCGCTGTGACGCAGAAGCTGGACGGCCTCGAAGGTGGTCCGGGAAGGCTGCTGACGACCGCTGGCTCCACGCTCGTCTCTACGGTCGGAGGCGCGAGCGGTCCGCTGTGGGGCACAGCCCTGCGGCGGGCCGGCCGTGCCCTCGGCGAAGCCGAGGAGTTTCAGAGCGAGGAGCTGGCTGTCGCGCTCGAGGCCGCCCTCGCAGGCGTCGTCGAGCTGGGCGCGGCGCAGGAAGGCGACAAGACGATGGTCGATGCGCTTGCGCCGGCCGTGCGGACACTGAAGGAGGAGGCGGCCGCGGGCGTGCCCGTCGCGCAAGCGATCGCGGCGGCATTCGCCGCCTGCGAGGCCGGGATGCGCGCCACCGTCCCGATGCAGGCGAGCAAGGGACGCGCCTCCTATCTCGGGGAGCGCAGCATCGGTCATCAGGATCCCGGCGCGACCTCGACGGCCCTGATCCTCGGCGCGCTCGCAGAAGCGGTAGCGAGCGAGTCATGAGCCAGCATGTGTTTCGCGGTCTCGCGGCTTCGAGCGGGATCGCGGTCGCGAGCGTGCTCGTCGTTCGCGACGTCGAGATCGGGTCGGAGGGCTCCGGCGTCACGCCTGACGGCCCGGCGCGGGCCGTCAAGGCGCTCGGCAGCGTCGCCGCCGATCTCGCCCGCCTCGCCCTCGCGGCTCGCAACGGCGGGCGCGACGAGGAAGCGGAGATCCTCGAAGCCAACCTGCTGATGGCCGAGGATCCGTCCCTGCTCGTCGAGGTGGAGCAGACAGCGGCGACGATGCCCGCCGCAGCCGCGGTCACAAAGGTCACGGAGCGACATGCGGCGCTGCTTGCAGAGCTGGACAACGAGTACCTCGCCGCGCGCGCCGCGGACATCAGGCACCTGGGGCAGCGCGCCGCTCGCATTCTCACCGGCGGCGGCGCCATGCCCCGGCCAGAGCGGCCTTCGATCGTGGTCGCGCGCGACCTCGGGCCCGCCGACGTTGCCGAGCTCGAGCTCTCCGAAGGCCTTGTCGTCGGCATCGCCCTCGCCGAGGGCGCAGCGACCTCGCACGTCGCGATCATGGCGCGCGCGCTCGGCCTTCCGATGTCCGTGGCGCTCGGGGAGACCCTTCTGACAGCGCACGACGCCGAGGAGGCTGTCCTCGACGGCGACAACGGCTTTCTCGTGCTCGACCCCACCACGGCAGTGCGCGCGCAGGCCGAGCGCGCGATCCAGGGGCTCGAGGAGGAACGGCGCCTCCTCGCCGCCACGCGCGGCTTGCCCGCGGTGACCACGGATGGTCGCGAGCTCCGCTTGCTCTGCAATGCGGCAACGGTGGCAGAGGTCGACGCCGGCCTCGAGGCGGGCGCGGAGGGCGTGGGCCTGCTCCGCACCGAGCTCGCCTTCCTCGAGGCTCCACGCTGGCCCTCGGTCGCGGATCACCGTGCGGCCCTCGAATGGCCGCTCGCGCAGCTCGACGGCCGTGTCGCAACCGTCCGCACCCTCGACTTCGGCGCCGACAAGACCCCGCCGTTCCTCACGGGAATCGAGGAGCGCGGTCTGCGTCTCGCGCTCAGCCACCCGAGCTCGTTCGTGGCTCAGCTGAAGGCGATCCTTCAGACCGGTCGCGACACGAGCCTGCGGATCCTGCTCCCGCTCGTCGAGAGCGAACGCCAGTTCAGGACGGCGCGCTCCTTGCTCGTGGAGGCGTTGCACGAGGTCGACTGGCAGGGCCCAACGCCCGAGCTCGGCGCGATGATCGAGACGCCGGAGGCTGCCGGGCAGGCGGGCGCCATCGCCGGGGTCGCCGACTTCCTCTCGATCGGGACGAACGACCTCGTCCAATACACCCTCGGTCTCGATCGGGAGCTCCCGCTCGCGACGGCGCAGGCCGCTGCCGACCCGGCGGTGCTCGCGCTGATCGTGCGGATCGCCGAGGCTGCGCATTCCGCGAATCTGTCCGTCGAGGTCTGCGGCGAGGCTGCGGGCGAGTTGCCTGTCACCGTGCTCCTCGTCGGTGCGGGAATCGACGAGCTGAGCGTCTCGCCCGCGCGCGTGGACGCAGTCCGCGGTCTCGTCCGGTCGATCTCGGCCGACGATGCGCGCGCGGCCGTGCGCTCGGCGCTGACGGCGAGCTCGGCGGTCGAAGCGCTGGCGATCGCGCGGGAGCTCATCGACGCCGGCCCGTCCAGCGGGACGGCCCGTTCCGACAACGGACTCAGCGGCGTCGTCGCGTGATGGCTTGTGCCATGAGCCGGAGGCGGCCCAGCGCGCTCAGCCGGACATACAAGATCGTGGCATCAACCACCTAGGCATGCCGGAGGCGCTGAGCTGACGCGGATGCCGGTGCCGAACACTGCCGGCCCCGCCGTCAGGCGAGGCGGGGGATGAGCTCGCCGAGCCCGGCGAGCGCGTCTGCGGCGTCTGCGCCGGAAGCCGTCAGCGTGAGGTCGGTGCCACCGGTCGCACCAAGCGCCAGCACCTCGAGGATGCTCTTCGCGCTCGCCCGCCTGCCGTTGGCGACGATGGCGATCGCCGCGCCGAAGCGGGAAGCCTCGCGGACGAGCAGACCGGCAGGACGCGCGTGCAAGTCGACGGTCGCAGGCAGCGCGACGACGAGCGTCGCGTCGGACTCAGAGCTTTGCTGCACTGCGCGCCTCCTCTGCGGCGGCCGCCACGACGTCCGCCGGTGCGCCGGTCGAGGCAGTGACTGCCGCCGCGAGCGCACCTTCGACGAGTGGGGCGTCGGCGACGAAGATCCGCTCCAGCTGATCCGGCTCGAGCTCGGCCAGCGCAGCGCGCACGGCGAGCACCGAGCTACCGATATCCATCAGCACGACGGTGCCAGGACCGTCTCCGGCAGCCTCCAGCGCTTCGCGGACACGCTCCCCGTCCGTGCCGAGCGAACCGTCGCTGGCCCCCCCGATGGCTAGGATCGTCACTTCGGGCCCGGCGACCTGGCTGAGCAGCTCGGCGAGCCCCTCTGCAATCCTGGCGCTGTGAGAGACGACGAGGAGATGAGCGAGTCCGTTTTGGTCCCCGAAGTTCATAGCAGCATTCTACAATGCCGAACGGCATTCGGCAAGCGAGAACGAGGGATTCAGTGATCCAGTCAGTCGATCGTGCTGCGCGCATCCTCGAAGCACTCGCCGGAGGACCCGGCCGGCTGGGCGTCAGCGAGCTCTCGGCGCGGCTAGGGCTCGCCAAGGGAACGGTGCACGGGCTGCTGCGGACACTGCACGATCACGGCCTCGTCGAGCAGAACGCGGACAGCGACAAGTACCAGCTCGGCCC
>JAWVDX010000097.1:0-4398 GCA_033857015.1 Gaiellaceae bacterium | reverse complement strand
TGTCGTCGTTGATCGTGTCCCCGAGCGCGTCCGCGTGGACGTGCGCCTCGGCGGGCGTGTAGCCCATGAAGTCGGTGAGCAGCCGCTCGATGATGCGGTGCTTGCGCACGACCCGCTCGGCGCGCTCCCGTCCCGTCGGCGTGAGGACCGCCTCCTTGCGCGTGCCGCGCTGGATCAGCCCGTCGGCCTCGAGGCGCTTCAGCATCTCGCCGACCGAGGCGCGCGAGACGCCGAGCATCTCGGCGACCCGCGAGGCGAGCGGCAGGCCGCCGGCGCGCGGGTGGTACTCGCCGATCGGGAAGGCGAGGAAGTAGATCGTCTCGAGGTACTCGTCGACCGAATGACCCTGCGCCACTGCTTCTCGCTCCCTCGTCGCCTGCGACCCATCATAGTTTCGAGGTTGTGTAAGGTCACCCTTACAAGATGAGCGCTGCACAGATTGCACTCCTGGGACTGGTTGCCGGCGGGACGATCGCCTTCGGTTTGCCGATGGGCCGGCTGCAGAACCCGCGGCTCGGGCTGAAGGCGTTCCTGAGCGCGACGGCGACGGGGATTCTCGTGTTCCTGCTCGTCGACGTGCTGGGCTCTGCGAGCGGCCTCGTCGAGGAGCCCGGGATCGCTCACCACTGGGGCGCCTTCGCAGGGCGCGCGACCCTGTTCGTCGTCGGCGCGGGCCTCGGCCTGGTCGGTCTCGTCGGCTACGACCGCTGGATCGCCGCGCGCCGGCGCAAGGCTGCGCTCGGCCCGGGCGCCGCGTCGGAGGCGGAGTTCGCGCCGGGCGGCTTCATCCACTCGCTGACGCCGGCCCGCTCGCTCGCGCTGCTGATCGCCACCGGGATCGGGCTCCACAACTTCGCGGAGGGCCTCGCCATCGGGCAGTCCGCCGCGTCGGGCGAGACGCGGCTCGCCGTCGTGCTCGTCGTCGGCTTCGCGCTCCACAACGCGACCGAGGGCTTCGGGATCGTCGCCCCGCTCGCGGGGGAGCAGACGCGACCCAGCTGGGGTTTCCTCGGCCTCCTCGGCCTGATCGGTGGCGGCCCCACGCTCGCCGGCACGCTCCTCGGTCACGCGTGGACGAGCCAGGCGCTCGAGGTGGCGTTCCTCTCGCTGGCCGGCGGCTCGATCCTCTACGTCATCGTCGAGCTCTGCAACGTGAACCGGGCCTTCGGCAAGAAGACGCTCGTCACCTGGGGCGTCACGCTGGGGCTCTTCCTCGGCTTCGCGACCGACTGGATCCTGGGCATCTCGGGCGCCTAGTAACCGGAGAAAGTCCGCCCGCTCCGCGGGCATGACGACTTTCTCCGGTGGCGGGCCGCGGTGGTCGGCCGCCGCCATGTCGGCGGCCTCGGCGATCAGGTCTCGACCGGCGTCGGGCCTTCGACCGGGTCGTCGGTGTTGCGGACCCAGCCGGCGAGCAGCGCGAACACGCAGGCCGTCCCGACCGGGACGAAGAAGGCTGTGCGCAGGCTCGTCACGTGGGCGACGTTCCCGATGATCGCCGGGCCCAGCAGGAACGCGGGCCAGTAGAGCAGCGTCACGGTCGCGAGCCCCTCGCCGGCCGTGTAGCCCGGCTGGTTCCCTGCGGCGCCGAAGACCGTGGGGATGACCGCGGCCAGGCCGATCCCGAGGAACGCGAACGCGACGAACGCGCCGGGGATCGTCCCCATCGCGAGCCCGACCGCGGTGCCGGACGCGGCGAGGAGCCCGGCCGTGCGCAGGAACGTCCTCCGGCCGAGCCGGTGGAGGACGCGATCCGCCGAGAGCCGGCTGATGCTCGCGCAGACTGCGTAGAAGGCGTAGGCGACCGTCCCCAGCGTCTTGCCGGCGTGCAACGACTCGCGGACGTAGACGTTGCTCCAGGCGGTCGCGGCGCCCTCGCCGATCGACGAGCAGAAGGCGATCGAGCCGAGCAGGAGCAGCTGGCGCGAGACGGGACGCCGCCGCCGGTCGGCCTTCGGGGGCAGCGGCTCGTCCGCGGGCAGGAACGGCACGGTCACGACGAATCCCACGAGGAGGATCACGCCCGTGACCAGAAGCTGTGTGGCGACGCCGACACCGAGCTGCGTCGCGGCGGCGGCGATCAGCGCTCCCGAGAGCAGGCCGATGCTGAACCAGGCGTGGAACGACGCCATGATCGGCCGCCCGTACGCGCGCTCGACGAACACTGCGTTCGCGTTCAGGGGCGTCTGCAGGCCCGCGCCGCCCACGCCGTTGAGGAAGAAGGCGAGCGCGAACTCCGTCGGCGTCCGCGCGAGCGCGACGAGGAACGGGGCCAGCGCGACGATCGGGACGATCGCGAGCAGAAGCCGGCGCGACCCGAGCGGCGCGATCAGGACGCGCATCAGGGCGAACGCGACGAGCGCCCCGACCGGCCCCGAGAGCAGGAGCAGGCCCCACTCGCGCTCGTCGGCGCCGATGTGGGCCTTGAGCTCCGAGGCCCGCGCGGCCCAGCCCGCGAGGATGACGCCGAGCACCGCGAACGAGTACGCCACTGCGACGCGGCTCTGGACAGGGGACGGCACGGCGCCGCACGATAGCCGCCGCGCCCGCGGATAGGCTCGACCGATGCGTCCCGCGACCGTGTATCCGCTCGTCACGACCCGCGCGCTCGCGCGGCCGTTCACCTACCTCGTGCCGGACGACACCGAGGTCGGGGCGGTCGTGGCGATCCGCCTCGGCCGGGCGAAGCAGCGCGGCCTCGTCGTCGAGTTGGACGTCGCGGCGCCGCCCGGGGTGAAGGCGATCGCGGTCGAGCGCGTCGTCGAGTCGCTGCCGCCGGCTCTCGTCCCGCTCGCGCTCTGGGTGGCGGAGTACTACGGATCGACGCCGGGGCGGGCGATCCAGCTGATCGCCCCGGTGTTGCGGGCCCGGCGCGGGGAGCGGCGCGAGCCCCTCGCACGGGAGGCGCTCGGCGGCGAGGCGGAGCCGGCGCAGCTGTCGGCGACGCAGGAGAAGGCGCTGGCCCGGCTCGGCGCGGCGCTCGACGGCGACGGCGGCTCGTTCCTGCTCTACGGCGCCACGGGCAGCGGGAAGACGGAGGTGTACCTCCAGCTCTGTGCGACGGCGCTGGCCCGCGGCCAGGGCGCGATCGTGCTCGTGCCGGAGATCGCGCTCGCCCCGCAGACGGTGGGCCGCTTCCGCCAGCGCTTCGGCGACCGGGTGGCGATCATCCACTCGGCGCTGTCGGACGCGGAGCGCCGCGACGAGCGGGAGCGCATCTCCTCCGGCGAGGCGCGCATCGTCGTCGGGGCGCGCTCCGCGATCTTCGCTCCGGTGCGCGACCTCGGGGTGATCTGCATCGACGAGGAGCACGACGCGTCGTACAAGCAGGAGTCCGACCCGCGCTACGACGCGCGGACGGTTGCGGCGAAGCGTGCCGCGCTGGAGAAGGCGGTCGCCGTCTTCGGCACCGCGACGCCGCGGCCGGAGAGCTGGGCAAAGCTCGAGCGCCTCGACCTCGGCGGGCGCCTCGGCGGTGCGCTCCCCACGGTGCGGATCGTCGATCTGCGGCGCGAGCGCGGCTACCCGCTCTCGACGCCGCTGCTCGAGGAGCTCGGCGCCGTCGCGAGGAACGGCGGGAAGGCGATCCTCCTCCTGAATCGTCGCGGCATCTCGCCGGCGCTGCACTGCCGGGCCTGCGGCGCGACGATCCGCTGCCCGCTCTGCGACGTTGCCCTCGTCCTGCACCAGGACGGGTCGCTGCGCTGTCACCACTGCGGTCACGCGGAGCCCCAGCCGGAGACCTGCCCCGCCTGCGGCTCCGCGGAGCTCGCCCGCCTCGGCGCCGGCACGCAGAAGCTGGAGCGCGAGCTCGAGAAGCACCTCCCGGAGCTGGAGCGGATCCGCCTCGACGCGGACGCCACGTCCAAGCCGGGCGCGCTCGCCGAGGCGCTGCGCCGCTTCGCCGCGACCGACCGCGTCGTCCTGCTGGGCACGCAGATGATCGCCAAGGGCCACCACTTCTCCGGCGTCGCGCTGGCCGCGGTGGTGGATGCGGACACGGGCCTCGGGATGCCGGACTTCCGCGCGGAGGAGCGCACCTTCCAGCTCGTCACGCAGCTGGCCGGGCGCAGCGGGCGCGAGAAGCCGGGGCGCGTGGTCGTCCAGAGCTTCCAGCCGGACGCCGAGCCGCTGCGCTTCGCGGCTCGCCACGACGTGGACGGCTTCCTCGCGCGCGAGCTGGAGCGGCGCAAGGAGCTCGGCTATCCGCCGTTCCGCCACCTGGTGCGCGTCCTCGCGACCGGGACGGACGAGGCCGCGCCGCTCCGCCTGCTCACGGAGCTCCGCGCCGGGCTGCGCGTCGACGCAGACCTCCTCGGCCCGGCTCCGCTCCTGCGCCTGCGCGGCAAGCACCGCGCGCAGCTCGTCGCGAAGACCGAGCAGCCGCGCCAGTTCGCG
>JAWVDX010000096.1:0-3394 GCA_033857015.1 Gaiellaceae bacterium | reverse complement strand
GACCCGTTCCTGATCCTGGCGACGCAGAACCCGCTCGACCACGAGGGCACCTTCCCGCTCCCGGAGGCGCAGCTGGATCGCTTCTTCCTCAAGGCCACGCTGGGCTACCCGTCGGAGGACGAGGAGGTCGAGATCGTCCAGGCGCAACGGAGGGCGCACCCGCTCGGCGAGCTCGGGACGGCGATCTCCGTCGACGAGCTGCGCCGCGTCCAGGCGGCCGTCGAGGAGGTCTACATCGACCCGCTGCTCCAGCACTGGCTGATCCGCCTCGTGCGGGCGACACGCGACCTCGAGGCGGTGACCGTCGGCGCCTCGGTGCGCGGCTCCCTCGCGCTCGAGCGCGCCGCGCGCGCGTGGGCCCTGACGCAGGGCCGCCCCTTCGTCCAGCCGGAGGACGTGGAGGAGCTCTTCGTCCCCGTGCTGGGCCACCGCATCCTGCTGAACCCGTACCGCCTCGAGGAGAACGGCAACGCGGAGGGCGCGCTCGACCTCCTGCGCCGCTGCCTCGACCGGGCGCCCCGTCCCGGCATCGCCTCCTAAGGCGCCATGCCCACCGGCGAGCCGACCTTCCCGCTGATCTCCCGCAAGCGCGGCATCGGGATCTCGGGCGGCACGCGCACGAGCTCGCACCGCGGGAGCGGCTACGAGATCGCGAGCTCGCGCCTCTACCGGCGCGGTGACAGCATGCGCTCGATCGACTGGGCCGCCTCGGCGCGGCTCTCGAGCGCGCGCGACCAGGACGAGTTCGTCGTGCGCGACACGTTCGCCGAGGAGAGCCCGCGCGCCGTCGTCTTCGCCGATCGCCGGCCGGGGATGGCGCTCTACCCGGCCGAGCTGCCCTGGCTGCACAAGCCGGCAGCGGTCATGGCCGCGGGGCGGCTGATCGTCGCGAGCGCGCTCGCCGCGCGCGGCCTCGCCGGCTACCTCGACCTCGCGGACGGGCGCCCGCACTGGATCCCGCCCAGGAATCGTGAGGATGCCGTGCGCATCCGCGAGCGCGACCTGCGCCGTGCCGCGTTCACGGCGCCCTCGGACAATCTGCGCCGCGGGCTCCACCATCTGGAGCGCGCCCGCCACGACCTCCCGTCGGGCTCGTTCGTGTTCGTGCTGTCGGACTTCCTGCGCTGCCCGCCCGAGCCGGCCTGGCGCGGGGCGCTCTCCCATGGCTGGGACGTCGTGCCGGTGATCGTCCAGGACCCGCGCTGGGAGCAGTCCTTCCCGCAGGCTGCCGGGATGGCGCTGCCGGTGCACGACCAGGAGAGCGGTGCGGCGCTCCTCGTGCGGCTGACGCGGCGCGAGGTGGCGGCGCGCGGCCAGGCGAACGAGCGGCGGCTCGCGGAGCTGCGCCGGCTGTTCACGAGCCTCGACCTCGACCCCGTCGTGCTCTCGACCGAGGACCCGAAGCCCATGCTCGGCGCCTTCCTGGCCTGGGCCGAACGGCGCCGGCGACGGCTGCGGCGGGCCTCGTGAGCCGCCAGGCGCAGCAGCTCGCCGTCGGGCTCGCGGCGCTGCTCCTGCTGGTCGCCGGGGGCGTGGGGGGTTGGCTGCTGTTCCGCGGCCCGGCCGCCGCCGACCTGCAGCTCGCGAACCCCCCGATCGACCTGCGCGCCTCGCTCTCGCCGGCCGAGCCGCAGTTCGCCGACACGGTGACCGCGTACGTGGACGTCTTCGTGGACACGGCCGTAATCGATCCGGCGACGATTCGCCTCGACCTCGGGCTGGCGCCGTACAGGCGGATCGGCGGGAGCCGGACGCTCCGGCGGGCCGGCCGCATCGCGGCGCTGCACGTCGAGACGCGGCTCGAATGCGTCCAGGCCGGGTGCATCCCGCCGAAGAGCCTGCACACCTTCACCTTCCGCCCGCTCACGGTGCACTACCGCGCGGGCGATGCTGCGCAGACGGCGCGGATCGGGTGGCCGACCCTCACCGTGCACTCGCGCCTGACCGAGGCGCTGCGCGCGCATCCCGCGTTGCGCGTCGGGGCGATCCATGCTGCGCCGCCCTCGTTCCGGGTCGCGCCGCGGCGCGCCGGGGTCGCCCTGCTCGCGGCTGCTGCGCTGCTCGGTCTGGCGGGCCTCGCGATCCTGCTCGCGCTGGCCGGCGGGCCGCTCCTCGCCCGGCGCCGCGGGCCCGGGACGCTGGAGCTGATCCTCGAGGAGGTCCGCGCGAGCAGCTCCAACGGGGACAGCGCCCGGAGGCGCGGCGCGCTCGAGCAGCTGGCCCGGGAGCTGGCGCCGCTCGACGGCGAGCTGAGCCGGGAGAGCCGCGTCCTCGCCTGGGCGCCGAGCGATCCGCCGCCGGCTGCCGTCGAGGACCTGGCCCGCCGCGCACGGGAGCTGGTCGGCTGATGCGCCGCCTGCCGCTCGCCGACACCGTGGCGCTCCGCCGGCCGGCCCGGCGCACGGCCGCGTTCGGGCTCGCGCTGGCGGTCCTGCTCCTCGTCCTGCTGCTCGCGTTCGCGCTCTCGACGCGCAAGCGCGCTGCCGGCGCGAACGTGCTGCCGCCGGGCGCGAGCGCGATCGTCGTGCTCGACCTCTCGGCGAGCACCCGCAGCTACGCAGGCCCGATCGCGAACACGCTGCTCGCGCTCACGAAGGACGGGCGCCGCCACCTCGGGCTCGTCATCTTCTCGGACGCCGCCTTCGAGGCCTTGCCGCCGACGACTCCGGTGGAAGGCCTCCGCGGTTGGCTCGCCCTCTTCGAGCGCGCCGAGGAGACCCGCTACCCGTGGGCGAGCTTCAGCGGCGGCACGGCGATCTCGACCGGGCTCGCCCGCGCTCGCGCCGCGATCCTGCGCGACAAGGTGGCTCACCCGCACGTCCTCCTCGTCAGCGACCTGATCGACGACGAGACCGACCTCGGCAAGCTCGCCTCGCTCGTCACGCAGTACCGGCGGGACAAGATCGACCTGCGGATCGTCTCGGTCGGGGGCACGCGCCCGGGGGAGAGCGCCCTCGCGAGTGTGCAGGACCAGAACGCGGGGTTCGTCCACGACGCCGCGAGCGCGACGATCGACCCGTTCGCCACCGCGCCCAACCGGGCGGGACTGGGCTCGCTCGCGCTGCTCGTCGCGCTGCTCGGGCTCGCGCTCGCAGCGTTCGAGCGGACGTTCCATCCGCTCTCCTGGGGGAGGGCGACGTGACCCGGCGGATCGCCCTCGTCCTCCTCGGCGGCCTGCTGCTGGCGCTCGCGTGCGCCTCCGCCTGGCTCGCACGCGGCCTGCTTGCGCTGCCGGCCGCCGCTGCACGGCAGGACTCCGCGTGGGTGGGGAGCGTCCAGCTCGCGGGCGATCGCCGCGACGCGGCCGTGCGCCTGGCCGCTCGGCTCGACCAGCGCGACCGCGACCGGGTCTTCTCGAGAGTCGTGACGCTCTTCCGGGCCGCCACGATCTCGC
>JAWVDX010000095.1:0-3221 GCA_033857015.1 Gaiellaceae bacterium | reverse complement strand
CGCTCCATCGCGTCGGCGCCGAGACCGGCCGCCGAGAGGAGCTGCTCCGCACCCTGCTGGGCGCGCATCATGATCGCGTTCGCCTGCGCGCGGGCCCACTCGAGCGTCCCTTCGACCTCGGCACGAGCTGCATTCGTGAGCTCCGTCGCCTGATGGCGCGCCTGCTCGAGGAGGCGATTCCCACGTGCCTCCGCCTCACGCAGCTCCGTCGATGCGTCGCGCTGCGTGTTGGCGAGCAGCTCGCGGGCCTCGTTGCGGGCGGCGTTGACGATCTCCTGGCGCTGGCGCTCGGACTCCTGGCGATAGCGCTCGACCTCCGCCTCGCGCGCGGCGGCCTCTTCCTGGCGGGTGCGAATCTCGATCTCGATGCGGGTGAGCGTCGACGACGATGCGTTCTGCGCGTCGCGCTCCAGCGCGTCGGCGAACTCGGCCGCGGAGCGGATCAGGTGCAGCGCGTCCATGCGCACGGCGTGGCCGCTCGGCTCGAGCGTGGCGCTGCGGCCGGCAGCCTGCATCACGCGCAGCTGCGCCTGCAGCTGGGCGGTGTGGCGCCGGAAGGCATCGAAGGCTTCGCGGACCCGATCGGGGTCGTAGCCGTTGTCGGCGAACGGGACGTCCTCGATCCGCGGCAACGACGTCAGCGTCGCTGGCTGCGGGGCGCTCCCTGGCTCCTGCGTGGACATTCCGTGCTCCTCCCTCATCGGCTGCGGTGCGTCATTCGACCGCAGGGCAAGTATGCCTGCTGAATCGGCTAATCAGGCCTCGGACTTGACTCCTGCTGCAACACCTTGATCCCGAGCTCGGCCAGGGTGCGCTCGTCGAACGCCGTCGGCGCCCCCGTCAGCGGGTCGGAGCCGCTCGCGACCTTCGGGAACGCGATGACCTGGCGGATGTCCGGCTCGCCTGCCATCAGCGCGATGAAGCGGTCGATGCCCATGGCGAAGCCGCCGTGCGGCGGAGCGCCCATGGCGAGCGCCTCGAGCAGGAAGCCGAACTTCGCCTGCGCCTCGTCCTCGCCGATCCCGATCGTGCGGAACACCCGCTGCTGCACGTCGACGTCGTGGATCCGGATCGAGCCGGAGCCCAGCTCCCAGCCGTTCCAGATCAGGTCGTAGTGCTGGCTCTGCGCGCCGGTCGGATCGGCGGGGCTCCAGTCCTCGTGGCCCGGCATCGGAGCGGTGAAAGGGTGGTGCAGGAATGTCCAGCCGCCCTCGTCGTCGCGCTCGAACAGCGGGAAGTCGACGACCCAGTGGAACGCCTGCGCCGCCGGATCCATGAGGCCGAGCTCGCGGCCGAGGTGCAGGCGCAGCCCGCCGAGGACGCGCGCGACCGTGGCCTCGTCGCCGGCGGCGAACAGCACCGTCGAGCCGGGATCCGCCTTGAACGCGGCGAGTTCCGGCTGCGAGAGGAACTTCGCGATCGGCGAGCGAACCTCGCCTTCCTCGTCGACGATGAGATAGGCGAGGCCCTTTGCGCCCCACTCCTTGGCGACGTCCTCGAGACGTGCAAGCTCCGCACGCGAGTAGGCCTGCGGCACGCGGATGAAGCGCACGCACTCCGCGCCGGCGAAGACGCCGAACTCGGAGCCGCGCGTGACCGTCGTCCCCTCCTCGATCTCGAGGCCGAAGCGGAGGTCAGGCTTGTCGGAGCCGTACCTGGCCATCGCCTCGGCATAGGAGAGACGCGGGAACGGGCGCTGCGGCGCCTCCTCGCCGGCCGCCTCGAACGAGGCGACGACGCAGCGCTCCAGCACGTCGAGCACGTCCTCGCGCTCGACGAAGGCCAGCTCCAGGTCGAGCTGGCGGAACTCGAACTGGCGGTCGGCGCGGAGATCCTCGTCCCGCCAGCAGGTGGCGATCTGGTAGTAGCGATCGAGCCCGCCGACCATGCAGAGCTGCTTGAAGAGCTGCGGCGACTGGGCGAGCGCGAAGAACTTGCCGGGCTGCAGGCGCACCGGGACGAGGAAGTCACGCGCACCCTCGGGAGTGCCGCGCGTCATGCTCGGCGTCCACAGGTCGACGAAGGCGAGCTCGTCCATCGTGCGCCGGATCGCGGTGATCACCGTGTGGTTGAGCCGCAGGTTGCGCTGCATCCGCTCGGTGCGCATGTCGAGCCAGCGGTAGCGCAGGCGCAGGGTCTCGTCGACGTTCTCCTCGTCCAGCTGGAACGGGAGCGGCGTCGACCGGGAGAGGATGCGCAGCTCCTCCACCTGCAGTTCGACCTCGCCGGTCGGGAGCGCCGGGTTGATGGCTTCGGCGCCGCGCGCGACGAGCGTGCCGGTCGCCTGGACGACGAACTCGTTGCGCAGCTCCTTCGCCGTCTGGGCCGCCTCGGCGGCGTGCTCCGGGTTGACGACGAGCTGGAGCTTGCCGGTGTGGTCACGCACGTCGAGGAAGATCAGCCCGCCATGGTCGCGGCGCGTGTCGATCCAGCCGGCAACCGTCAGCCGGGCGCCAACTTGGTCACGTCGCGGGTCGCCGCAGTGGAGGTCGCGCCAGCTCATCGGCCCGAGAGCGTATCCACGAGCTCGCCGAGGGGAACGCGCACGTCGTCGCTGCCCCGCTCGCGGATCGTCGCCTGGTCGCCCTCGACGAGGACGATGCGCAGCGGGTCGAGGCGTTGCGCATGCTTGACCTGCGCGTTGTGGGAACGGCCCGCGTAGTCGACGTCGCACGCGACACCGCGGCGGCGCAGCTCGGCGAGCAGGGGCAGGACGTGCTCCCGCTCCTCGCTGACGAGGAACGCGTCGAGGCGGCGCGGCTCCGGCTCGGGCGCTTCCTGCTCGATCGCGAGGAGCAGCCGCTCGAGGCCGGTGCCGAAGCCGATCCCGGGCGTGTCCGGCCCGCCGACCGCCGCGACGAGGCCGTCGTAGCGCCCGCCGCCGCAGATCGTCGAGTTCGCGTTCTCGTCCGGCCCGACGAACTCGAAGGTCGTGCGCGTGTAGTAGTCGAGGCCGCGCACGAGCGTCGCGTCGAGGGTGTACGGCACGCCGTAGGCGTCGAGATGGCGGCGCACCGCGTCGAAGTGCTCCTGGCAGGCCGCGCAGAGCGAGTCGCCGATCCGCGGCGCGTCTGCAAGCGCCTCGCGCACCGCGGGCGTCTTCACGTCGAAGACCTGCAACGGGCTCGTCTCCCGCTTGTGCCGTGCCTCGTCGTCCAGGGCCTCCGGGTGCGCGTCCAGCCACTCGTTGAGCCGCGCGACGTAGGCGGGCCGGCAGTTGG
>JAWVDX010000094.1:0-5087 GCA_033857015.1 Gaiellaceae bacterium | reverse complement strand
CCGAGCTCGTCGTAGCCTCGCCACAGACGGGCCATGTCTCCCCCGTCGAGGGAAGCGATGGGATTCGCTTCGGCGCCTGGTCGCCCGACGGCCGGCGCATCGCGGGAACATCCTCCGCCGGCACGGTGGTCATTCTCGACCGCGCCGGGCGGCAGCGGATCCTGGCGCGGGAGACGGAGCTGGATAGCTGGTCGCCGGACGGTCGCTGGCTGCTGGTTCGCAGAGGCCAGCGGAAGCTCGGCCTCGTCCATCCCGGCGGCGGCCGCGTGCATTGGCTTGCGAGCAGCGAGCTCACAGACTCCCTCGGCGGGCTGATCTGGGATCCGACGGGCACGACGATCTACGGAATGCGCTACAGGACCGTCATCGCTCTTCCCTTGAATGGACCCGCGCGTCTGGTGCCGGTCGCGCCGCCGGCGCCGACGCTTCTCGATCCTCCGGACGCCGTCGTCTCTCTTCTGCCTGGGAACACGCGCCTGACGCTCACCCTCAGGCCCGTCGACGGCAGCCTCTACAGCGTCGGTGCGGATGGCCTCCGGGTGCGCGCTTTCGGCCCGCTCCTCGGCGAGTGGCCCGCATGGTCCCCGGACGGCAGCCGCGTCGCCTACACGAGCGGCTTCACGAACGGGGACCTCTTCGTCGCCGACGCCGACGGACAGAACGCGCGCGACCTCGGCGTCCGCGGGAGCCGGCCCGCGTGGTCGCCCGACGGCTCCATGATCGCCTTCGACCGCAACCTCGACACGACCGGGGGGTGGGGTGGATTCGTGTCCATCGGGACGGAGTTCAGCCCCACCGCGGTGGAGGTGCTGACGCTGTCCGACGGAGCGGTGCGGACCCTCGGCGCCGGCCAGCACCCGACCTGGTCGCCCGACGGCTCGGAGATGGCGGCGGCGCGCAGCGGCGAGATCGTCGCGTTCTCGCTCGCGACGAGCGCGGTGCGGACGCTCACGAATCTGCGTGGCAAGAGTCATTCGTGTGCCGGCTACCGCGCCCAGCAACCGGCATGGGGGCCCGACGGGCGTTCGATCGCTTACACGGAGTGGTTCAGCGGCTGCGGCGAGTCGACGAGCTCCATCGCGCTCCTCGACCTGGCGAGCGGGAGGACGGCGGCCCTGACCGTGGCGGACAAGTTCGCGGGCGACGAGGATCCCGCGTGGGCACCTGACGGCTCGGAGGTCGCCTACGCGAGTCATATGTCCTCTCCTGAGCAGGCGCTTGCTGCCGTCGGTGTCCGGCGGCCCGGCTCGAGGTCGCTCTACGCGGGGCCCGGAGGGGGTGCGGAGCCGGCCTGGCAGCCCGCCGCCTGTCCGACGGCATCCGGGTAGCGTCCCGGCGTGCGTTGGAATCTCGCGCTCGCCGCGCTCGCCGTCTGCTGGGGCGTGATCTCGCTCATCGCGGCTGATGTCCGTCTGTCCGCGCTCGTGCTCGTCTTCGATCGGGTCACGCTCGCGGTTGTGGCGATCGCGCTCGGCGTCGCGGTCGCGGGGCGGTGGGATCTGCTCCACATCGAGGAGCAGCGCGGACGGCTCCTGCTCGCGAGCCTCGCGCTCGCGCTGCACTGGGTGACGTTCTTCGCGGCGATCAAGCTCTCGTCGATCGCCGTCGGGAACCTGACGACCTACACGGCTCCGATCCTGCTTGCGGTCGTCGCGCCCTTCGTCCTGCCGGAGCGGCGGAGCGCTGTCGCGGCCGCGGCGATCGTCCCGGCGGCGGCGGGGCTCACGCTCATCGCGCTGGCGGGCGGCAGCGCGCACGTTACCCCGAGCGGGATCGCGGCCGGGCTTCTCTCGGCCGTCTCGCTGGCGGCGATGATCATCCTGAGCAAGCAGCTGGCCGGGCTCCACCCGCTGACGCTGCTCTTCTGGAGCTACCTTGTCATTGCGGCGCTGACGGCGCCGGCCCTGCCGTTCGCGGGGCGGATCCTCCCGCACGGGCGGGAGATTGCCTGGATGCTCGTCCTCGGCCTCGTCTTCACGGCCGGCTCGGGCGTCGTGTACTACCTGCTGATGCGCCACGTCACAGCGCAGGCGGCGGGCGCGCTGATGTACCTGGAGCCGGTGTCGGCGACGTTCCTGGGCTGGCTCGTACTGAGCCAGCGGCTCGGCTGGCATGTCCTCGCCGGCGGGGCGCTCGTGCTCTGCGGCGGGCTGCTCGTCGTGCTCTTCGAGCCGCCCGACGAGGCGAGCGTTTCCGGCCTGCGCGGGGGCGGGTAGGTTCCCCGTATGGCGGCCCTCGCAGCGCCGGATCGCAACCTCGCGCTCGAGCTCGTCCGCGTCACCGAGGCGGCTGCGCTCGGCGCCGCCCGCTGGGTCGGGCGCGGCGACAAGGAAGGAGCCGACCAGGCGGCGGTGGACGGCATGCGCACCATGCTCGACACGGTCGCGATGGACGGCGTCGTGGTCATCGGCGAGGGCGAGAAGGACGCGGCACCCATGCTCTTCAACGGCGAGCGCGTGGGCAACGGGCAGCCGCCGCTCGTCGACGTCGCGGTCGATCCGCTTGACGGGACGACGCTGACCGCGGCGGGGCAGCCGAACGCGATCGCCGTCATCGCCGTCGCCGAGCGCGGGACGATGTTCTTCCCCGGCGCGGCCGTCTACATGGAGAAGCTCGCCGTGGGGCCGGAGGCAGCGGACGCGATCGACCTCGAGGCGGGCATCGCGGAGAACGCGCGCCGGGTCGCCAAGGCCAAGCGCCTGCCCCTCTCCGAGCTCTCGGTGATCGTCCTGGATCGCCCGCGCAACGAGCAGTTCATCAGCGAGCTACGCAGCCTCGGCGTGAAGGTGAAGCTCGTCCCGGACGGGGACGTCGCGCCGGCGATCGCCTGTGCTGCATGGCACGACTCCGGGGTGGATCTCGTGGTCGGGATCGGCGGCACGCCCGAGGGGGTCATCTCCGCCGCGGCGCTCAAGTGCGCGGGCGGCGCGATCCAGGGCCGCCTCTGGCCGCGCGACGAGGCCGAGCGCGACGCGCTCCTCTCCGCCGGCTACGACCCGGCGCAGGTGCTGACGACCGACGACCTGGTCGCCGGGGACGACGTCTTCGTCGCTGTGACCGGCGTCACGACCGGCGCGCTGCTCCACGGCGTGCGCTCGACGCCGGAGGGCGCGGTGACGGACTCGCTGGTGATGCGCTCCCGCTCCGGCACGATCCGGCGGATCGAGGCGCGCCACGCCTTCGAGAAGCTGTCGCGTCTCTCCGGGGACGCCTACCGCTGAGCCGCATCGCCGGCGCGGTCGCAGGCGGCGATGCGGAAGCCGATGCACCAGACGAGGCCGGCGAGCCCTTTGGGCGTCACGTTGCTGTAGCTGTAGTGGGCCGAGTACCAGATGGAGTCCTCGTAGGGCACGAGCTCCGGCCGTGTGGCGAGGAACGACTCCAGCTGCTGGCGCGCCACGGCGTCGCTCTGCGTGCCGAGATCGCCAGCGGGGGGCGGCGTCGTGCCCGGGGGGTGCTGGCCCTTGCCCGGCAGGCGCGGCGGCTGCTTCGCCGGCTTCCCCGGGATCGTCACGGTCGAGGTGACGGTGTCGCCGAGCACGGTGGACGTGTCGGTCACGGTCTTCCCCGGCTGCTGCGCGTGCTTCGTGTCCTTGTCATCCGACTGCAGCACGGCAGCCGTGCCGGCGCAGAGCGCGGCGAGGAAGAGCAGAAAGGCGATGCGGCGCTCCACGCCCTGGACTATCTCAAACAGGCGCAGGAGCCGAAGCGGCCGCCTCCGCCGTCAGGCAGGTGGGGCAGACACAGTCGCCGACGCGTGTGCGCAGCGCCTCGAGCGTCGCCGGCGCGACGGCGACGTCCTCGCACCAGCAGCCGGGCGCGGCAGCCCCGCAGCCGAAGCTCGCCCCGCACCGGTCGCAGCGTTTCTCGTCCACCGGCTCGCTACGATACGGCGCGAGCGCGGACGTAGCTCAGTTGGTAGAGCATCAGCTTCCCAAGCTGAGGGTCGTGGGTTCGAGCCCCATCGTCCGCTTCACCCGCGAGGGGAGCATCGACCGTCTACGGTGTGACCGGATGGGTCTCTACTTCCGCAAGAGCCTGCGCGTCGGCCCGCTTCGCCTGACCGCGTCGAGACGCGGCCTCTCCGCGTCGGCCGGCCCTCGAGGGGTGAAGGTCGGCGCCAGCACGAGCGGCCGTCGCTGGGCGTCACTCTCCCGCAGCGGGCTGTTCTGGCGCAAGCGCCTCTGAGCCCGGCGAGACTCCGCTAGGTGACGAGAAACGAAGTACGGAGCGTTCCGGCCGAGCCGCAGGAAACGGTGATCGGCCAGCGACCGTGCGTCGTGCGCGTCCCGACCTTCCATGTCCACGAGACGCGGCCGGCGCTCGGACGCTTCGGATAGAGACCCTGGGCGCTCGACGGCCCGCTCTTGTACGTCACGACGATCGAGCAGCTTCGCGCGGGCGCTACGGCAACCGTAAGCGTCGCGTAGGCGCCGGCCCGAATCGGCGAGGTGACCGAGATGCGCCGGACACCTGTCGCGGCGACCCCCGGCAAGATCAGGGCGAACGCGAGGGCGAGGGTGAGGGTTGCTCGGCGCATGCTGACGTTGAACGTAGCCGCCCTGTTCGGACTTGGTGCATTTGGCCACATCGAACCGCGTTGACGGAGCTTAGCTTCGGTGCTGTAACACAACGCAAAGTCCCGCACTTTGCGTCATATGCGGATCGCGACCGCTAACGATCGCGCTGATCCGCACTACACTTCGAGGGCGCCGTCGAAGCCGTCTGGGAGGGGAATCGATGCTGCTTCACGAGGATCGCAAGATCGAGCTCGTGTGCTCTGAGTGCGGGTATGGAGTCGTCGCGTTGACGACGCCCGAGGTCTGTCCGATGTGCCACGGAAGCAGCTGGGACCTGCCGGTGTGGAGGCCGTTCTCGGGCCTCGCCGCGTTCCGCGCGCGTCCCGAGCCGGACGAGGTCGAGCTCTAGCTCAGCGAGCCGGCGATTGCGAGGAGATCCGCCTGCGGGAACGGCCCGCTGAGCGTGAAGAGGAGCTTGCCCTTGCGCCAGTAGAGGTGGGGCGGCGTGTCCGGCGAGACGCCGAGCCGGCCGGGCGCGCCGTTCACCGTGACCCGCGTCGTCTGCAT
>JAWVDX010000093.1:0-3672 GCA_033857015.1 Gaiellaceae bacterium | reverse complement strand
CCAGGCGCTCTCCCAGCTGAGCTATGGCCCCGCGGCGGAGAAGTCTAGCGCCCTCCACCTGGCCTGGCACGATCCATGTCCATGCGCTGGATTCTCGTTGCCGTCGTCGCACTCGGTCTGGGCGCAGCTCCGGCGCCACCCGCCTTCCACGCGCACGTCGGCCCGCTCTCGCCGGCGCTACGCGCGCGCATGACAGGCGTCTCGTGGCACCGTGGCTGCCCGGTGCCGCTCGCGCAGCTGCGAGTCCTCACGCTGAGCTACCGCGGCTTCGACGGACACGTCCACACGGGACGGCTGGTCGCAAACGCCGACGCCGCGCCCGCCCTCGTCGCCGTCTTCCGCCGGCTCTTCGCCGCTCACGTCCCGATCCGTCGCATGGGGCCCGTCGATGCCTACGGCGGGGACGACTCCCGCTCCGTCGAGGCGGACAACACCTCGGCGTTCAACTGCCGCCCCGTCGAGGGCGGTACGCACTGGTCGCAGCACGCCTACGGGCGCGCCGCCGACGTGAACCCGATCGAGAACCCGTACGTGAGCGCCAGTGGGCGGACCGAGCACAGGGCGAGCCGCCCCTATCTCGACCGTACGCGCCACCGCCCGGGGATGGCGTACCCGGGCAGCACGCTCGTCGACGCATTCGCCTCGGCCGGCTGGGGCTGGGGCGGCTCGTGGAGCGGCGCGAAGGACTACCAGCACTTCTCCGCCAACGGCCACTAGCTGGTCCGTTCGCGCCTTTCGACGACACCGACTCTGAGGGATGGCGACTCACTCGAACAGGTGAGGTCGGTCGTCCTTCGAGGGCTTAGCTTTGCATACGGACGCCGGTCCCCCTTTGCCCCCGTTTGCCGGCTTCTACCCTGAGGAGAGCTGTGTCTACAGGTCGACCACGCAGGCGACGCCAGGCAACCGTCCGTAGAGCCATGACCGTGGGCGCGCTTGGCGCACTCCTCGCCCTCCTGATTCCACTTACTGGTTCCGCCGGAGTCGCCGGAGCGACCCCCGCCGACAGCAGTTTCGTCGACCCGACGCTCCTCGCGGCGGCGCAGAGCGCGCCCGGCGCGAAGCTCGACGTGATCATCCAGTCGGCCGCGGGAACGGGCGACGCCGAGAGCGCGGCCACCGGCGGGCAGGGCTCCATCCGCCGCCAGCTCGACCTGATCGGCGCCGTCGCGGCCACGATCCCGGGTGCCCGTCTGCTCGCCCTCGCGAAGCGGCCCGGCCTCACCATCACGCCGGACGCGCCCGTCAGGCGCGATGCCTACGCGAATGTCCAGCTCTGGCCCTACTCGACCGGACTGAACCGCCTGTGGGGCAGCTACTACTCGCCGGCGCCACCGGCACCGACAATCGCGATCGTCGACTCGGGCGTCGACGCCACGCGCCCCGACCTCTGGAACAAGCTCCTCATCCCCCAGGTCACGATCACGAAGCTGCCGCAGAACTCGCCGAACGACGGGAACGGACACGGCACGTTCGTCGCGTCGCTGGCCGCCGGGGTGGGCGCCGGCCACACAGGAGCGGCGCCGAACGCGAAGCTGATCTCGCTCGACGTGCTCGACGACACGGGGATGGCGCTGACGAGCGACGTCGTCGCTGCCGCGCAGTGGATCTTCACCTACCGCAACGTCTACAACATCCGGGTCGCCAACTTCTCGCTGCACTCGACTGCGCCGAGCCACTTCGTCGTCGACCCGCTCGACAAGGCCGTGGAGAAGCTGTGGCTGAACGGCGTCGTCGTCGTGGCGGCGGCGGGCAACTACGGGGTCGGCGGGGCGCAGACGAGCGTGCTCTACGCGCCCTCCAACGATCCGTTCGTCATCACGGTCGGCGCTGCCGACTTGATGGGCACGGCGAGCCGCGCCGACGATGTCGCAGCACCGTTCTCCGCCTGGGGCTATACGGCGGACGGCTTCGCAAAGCCGGAGCTCGGCGCACCCGGGCGCTACATGATCGGCGCCGTTCCCCTGCTGGCGGCGCTCGTGAGCGCGCGCCCGGCCAATGTCATCTCGAGCGGCTACATGCAGCTTTCCGGCACGTCGTTCGCTTCACCGATCGTCGCCGGCGCGGCGGCTCAGCTCCTCGCGCGGCGCCCCGGCCTCTCTCCGGACGAGGTCAAGGGATTGCTCATGCTGGGCGCAGACGATGCCACGGCTGCGACGCCGCAGTCGCTCGGCGCAGGCGAGCTGAACGCAGCCAAGTCCGCCCGCCTGATCACCACGGTCTGGCCGTACCCGAACCCGAACGCCGCGCTCGGCGCATTCGTCGCGACCGACGCCACCGGCACGCGCTTCTTCAACGGCACCGCGTGGGAGGCGACAGTCCTGAGCAACCCGAGCTGGGACGCAGCCGCCTGGGATGCGAAGTACTGGGGCAATGCCTCCTGGGACGCGAAGTTCTGGGGTGACGTCGCATGGGACACGAAGTTCTGGGGCGACCTCTCGGCGAGCGACACCTCGTTGGCGAGCCAGGCGCAGAGCGACTCGTCGCGCGAGGCGGCAGCTGACGCGGACACGAGCTCGAACAGCTATCCGCTGACGGCCGACGAGGCGGCCGCGCTCGCGGCCGACCCCGACCTCGCAGGCCCGTAGCCTCGGCTCAAGCCGCGTCGACGTTGCCCGCCAGAGCGGCGGGCCGAGCGCGTTCTCGACCGAGACGGCGATCAAGGGGTGCTGCGTGGCGAGCGGGGAGCACTCGCTCGAGTAGGCGCGGCAGCGATTCGATCACCTCAGACTTCTCCACGGCCAAGTCCGCGCCGGCGCCGAGCGCCTCGCGCGCGACGGCATCCGGCAGCGCCGCGCTCATGAGGATGAAAGGCACCGGCGCTCCCCGCGCGCGCACGCTGCGGAGCAGGGCGATCCCGTCCGCGCCGGGCATGTCGTAGTCGCAGATCACCGCGTCGTAGCGAGCGCTCTCCAACTCGTCGAGCGCTTCGAGCGTGCCGGCGACGGTGACCGGTTCGTAGCCGAGCCGATGCAGAATGACGGCGCTGAGGACTCGCATCCCTTCGTGGTCGTCGACGACGAGGACACGGCCGCCTGGGGGTGGATCGGCGAGGCTGAGGAAGGTGTTCACGACATGGCTCCTTTCGGTTGATTTCCTCCAGGAGACCAGGTGCGACTCGGCGCACGGTGCGAATCGGCTGTGGGTGTGCTGAGCGTTGCTAGCGCTGCACGCGCGAGCCGCCGACGATCGCGTCGCGGCCGTCCGGGAAGCGCACCCAAGCCTTGTGGCCGCCGTCGTAGTCGCCGCCCCACACGACGAGCGTCGCCGGCTCGCCGTTGACGCGGCAGGGCGCCGTCCCTTCCGGATCGGCTCCGCGCCAGACGCGGACGAAGGGGTTCTCCTCCCACTCCCGTGCCACCGTCGTCGCATCGGTGTGGCCGGGGAGGACGCGCACCTCGGGCGGCAGCGCGAGCAGCACGTCCATCACGGAGCGCCGCAAGTCCGCGAACGAGCTCTGCGACCCGCCGACCGACCCGGCGAAGAGCGTGTCGCCGCTGAAGCAGACCGTGTCGTCGACGAGGAACGCGACGCCGTCGGGCGAGTGCCCCGGCGTCGGCAGCGGGACGATCCGCAGGCCGCCCGTCGCGAGCGGCTCCGCCACCGGGAAGGCGATGCGCTCGAGGCCGAAGCGGCGCAGGAGCTCCTCGTCCCCGGCGACGTGGTCGGCGT
>JAWVDX010000092.1:0-8963 GCA_033857015.1 Gaiellaceae bacterium | reverse complement strand
TCGGCTCGCTCGGCGGAATCGTGCTGCTCGGGCGCCTCGTCCCGGAGAGCCCGCACGGCACCGGCGCCATCTTCCTGCAGGACGTCCTGATCGCCGTCCTCGTCCTCTTCCCGTACTTGCTGTACCGCTTCGCGACGGCGTTCGGGCAGCTGCGGAGCCGGTACGAGCCGTATGTCGGGCTGCTGACGCTCGCGCTCGTCGCGACGACCTTCGCGGTCGGACGCTTCCCTCCCGCCGGGGAGCCTCGCTCGACGGCGGTCAAGATCTGGCTCGTCTGGTTCCTGGCGCACTGGACGCTGCTCTCGCTGCTCGTGACCGTCCGGCTCTGGCGTGGAGGAGAGGGACAGCCCTTCCTGGCCCGACGGCGCGTGCGGACGCTGGCCGTCGCGAGCGCGCTGCTCACGGTGACGATCTTCGTGGCCGCTGTCCCGGGCAGTGCCGCGTCGGGGGCTGCTCTCGCCGGCCAGCTGCTCTCCGCCGCGAGCGTCGTCGCCTTCCTGCTCGCGCTCTCGCCGCCCACCGCGGTGCGCGCCTACTGGCGGCGCAGCGAGCAGCGCCGCGTCCAGGCGGCGATCGCCCAGCTGATGGGCGCGACGACGCACGCCGAGATCCTCGACCTGATCCTGCCGCGCATCGCCGAGTTCGTCGGCGCCCGCGCCGTGACGCTGCGCGACGCCGCGGGCGAGACGCTCGGCTCCTACGGCCTCGAGGCTGACGGAAGCGGAGGCGGCGGGGCCACCTCCGTGCCGATGACGAGCGGCGAGCTGCTGATCTGGACGACGCCGTACACGCCCTTCTTTGGGGCGGACGACCTGGCGGCCGCACGCACCGTCGGCGAGCTGACGCTGCTCGCGCTCGACCGGGCGCGGCTCTTCTCCCAGGAGCGGGACTCGCGCCTCACGCTGGAGCGGGCGAACCGGCTCATGACGAACTTCGTCGCGCTGGCCGCGCACGAGCTACGCACCCCGGTGACGACGATCACCGGCTCCGCCCAGACCCTGCGCGCGCGGGAGCATCAGCTCACCGCCGAGCAGCGCTCGGCGCTCATCGAGGCGCTGGCGCAGGAGAGCGAGCGGATGCGGCGCCTCGTCGACCAGCTGCTCGACCTGTCGCGGCTGGACGCCGAGGCGATCGACATCGCGCCGCAGCAGCTGGCGCTCCGCGAGCGGGTCGACGAGATCGTCACGTCGGCGACCGCCGAGGGGCCCACGGCGATCGAGGTCTCGATCGATCCGGCCCTCGTCGTGGACGCCGATCCGACCGCGCTGGAGCGGATCATCGGCAACCTCGTCACGAACGCGCTCCGCTACGGGCAGGCGCCGATCGTCGTCAGCGCCGAGCGGAGCGACCACCACCTGCGTGTGCGCGTCACCGACAGCGGCCCGGGCGTCGCGGAGGACTTCGTCCCCGACCTCTTCGAGCGCTTCACCCGCAGCGGGAGGACCGCCGGACGCGTCACCGGCACGGGCCTCGGCCTGGCGATCGCGCGGGCCTATGCGCGCGCTCACGACGGCGACCTGCTCTACAGCGCCGCCCTACCCACGGGTGCAAGGTTCGAGCTCGTGCTGCCGCAGGCTACTGCGGCGCTTCCGCAGGCTTCCTGATCGCGAGAAAGCCGACGGCGGCGCCTGCGAGCGCGAGCGCCGCGGCGAAGCCCATGCCACTCTCGAACGCGTGCCGGAAGGCTTTCGTCGCGCCGGCCGAGTGGTCGTTGCGATCGAAGGCGATCGTGCCCCTGCCGGCGTCCGTACGGACGACGAGCGTGATGACGAGCCCGACGACCGCAACCGAGACGAGCCCGCCGAGCCGGGACACCGTGGTGTTGACGCCGGAGGCGATTCCCGCGAAGCGGGCCGGCGCAGCCGAGAGCGCCGCCGCCGTGATCGGTGCGACGACGAGCACGAGGCCCGCGGAGAAGAGCGCGACGCCGGCGAGGCCACGCGTCCAGACCTCTCCGTGCGTCTGCACGGTCGCGAACACCCCGTAGCCCGCGGCGAGGAGCAGCGGCCCGAGGGTGAGCGGCAGCCGCGGCCCGTGCTCGTCGGCATAGCGGCCGACCCGACCCGAGAAGGCGGCGAGGGCGAGGCTCGTCGGGATGAAGATGAGCCCCGCCGTCGAGGGCTCGAGGCGCAGCCATTGCAGGTAGAGGGGCATGTAGAAGCCCGCGGACTGCAGCGCCCCGTAGACGAGCAGCGTCTCGAGATTCGCGGCGGCGAAGGTCCGCTCGCGGAAGAGCTGCAGCGGGAGGAGCGGCTCCTCGAGGCGCAGCTCCCAGGCCACGAACGCGACGAAGAGCAGGGCGGAGGCGGCGAACGCCCACCAGACGCCGCTGAAGCTGTGCGTCTGCGCCCGTTCGAGCCCCAGCGTCAGCAGGCCGAGCGTGGACGCGATGAGCGCGGCGCCGAGGAGATCGAAGCGCCGCGGCGGGCCGGTGCTGACCTCCTCCCGCGCGCCGAGCAAGATGCAGACGATCGCGACTGCGCCGAGCGGCAGGTTGATGAAGAAGATGAGCCGCCACGACGCCGACTGCACGAGCAGCCCGCCGAGCGGCGGCCCCGCAATCGTGGCGAGCGCGGTCGCCGCGGTCCAGATCCCGATCGCGCGGCCCGCCTGCTCCTTGTAGAGCGCGCGGATCAGCGCCAGGCTGTTGGTCGAGACGAACGCCGCGGCTATCCCCTGGAGGACGCGGGCGGCGATCAGCTGCGTCGCATCCTGCGCAAGGCCCGCAAACGCCGACGCGAGCGCGAAGGCCACGATCGCGACGAGGAAGACGCGCCTGCGCCCGAGCCGGTCGCCGAGCGCACCGGCGATCAGGTAGAGCGAGACGAGCGCAAGCGAGTAGGAGATCGCAACCCACTGCTGTCCCGCGAAGCCGAAGTGGAGCTTCTCGCGGATCGTCGGCAGCGCGAGCGACACGATGAACGCGTCGAGAAACGCCAGCGACGACCCGAGAATCGTCGCGACGAGGACTAGCGTGCGGCGGTCCACTGCCTCCGCACAATAGGGGTCAGCCGGCGGTTACTTCCAGAACGACTCGAAGCCGTTCGGCACGGGCGGCTCGAGCTCGATCTCCGGCTCCAGCGTCAGCAGGTTCGAGCTCTCCGAGAATGCGGCTCTCTCGGCCTCGTTCACTGCGGTCTGCTCCCTGAGCCAGCTCCAGTAGGTGTTGTCGTTCATCGCTCACCTCCTCCTGCGACGATCAGGTTGTCGCCGACGCGGAGACCGCGCCGGGCCACCTCCCCCGCAGGCAGCTCGACCACGGCATGGGCGCCGCGCCGGGCAGCCATCCGCCACGGCGGCAGCGCCTGCTCGAGCTTGAGCACGCGCCCGTCACGGGCGAGGAAGACGGCATCGATCGGAAACTGCATGAACGCGGTGTGAATCGAGCCCGCCGGGCGAAGGAGGATGCCTTCGCCCGGCGGCAGATTCCGGCGACCGAGCAGACCCTTCGCACGACGCACCGGCGTCGTCGCGAGCTCACAGCGCTCGCAGACCACGCGCCCCTCCTCCGTGCGTAGCTCGGCGGTCCGCATCAGAAGCCGATGTGGATGTGGTCGTAGTGGTCGGCGAGCGCGAACGACGGCCCGCCCATCCCGATCAGCGAGATGATCTGCGCCGGCTCGACCTCGCCCGGGAGGAGCAGCAGCGCCTTGAGCGCCTGCTCCGTGATGCTCCCGCGCTGCTGGTGGCCGTAGATCGAGACGCCCTTCAGCGCCGCGATGTCCATGGCCCTGCCGTACATGTGAGCCGACACGACCCCGGGGCGCGCGAACTCGCCGTGACCCGAGATCAGGCAGGAGACCGTCACGCGTCCGTACGCCTCCGCCAGGTACTCGATGACGGCGAGCACGCGGACGTCGACGTGATCCTGCGCGATGTCGTCCCGGCCGCCCGTGTACAGGCTGACCCGGGTGTCGCTGAGAACGCGGGTGGCGAGCGCGAGCTTCTGCGCGGCCAGCCCGTGGACGAGCGCTGCCAGGCCGACCGCCCGGTTGTAGCGGGCAAGCGCGACGGCACGGTCGGCGAAGGTCGCGCTACCGCCGTATGACTTGGCGGCGGCCCACTCGTCGAGCCCGGCCCCGAGCGAGGCAAGCTTCGTCGTGAGCGCTCCCAGCTCGTTCGGCGCGACCGGATTGGCACTGCGCCCGCCGGCTGCGCGTGCGACGCCGAGCGCGAGGGCCCAGTCGACGCCTGCGCGGGTCGCGGACTGCGTCAGCTGCTGGGCGAAGCTCGGTGCGAGACGCAACGCGGCCGGGATCGGATCCGGAAGCGCGACACTCGACCAGAAGGCCGTCCCGCTCGGTGCGACCTCGATCGGCGCCGCGTCGGGCGAGCTGACGGTCAGCGCTGCGACGTGCTTGTGCCCCGCGCCTGCCTTGTGGCGTGTCGCAGGCCCCTTCGCCGCCGTGATGCCCACGGGAGCGACCGGCTTCGCGGCCGTCGCCAGGACGGGCGCAACCGCGGCCGTCGAGACCTTGTGCAGGCTCGCCACGACGCCGTCCGGGCGCGCATTCGCGACCGAGACGTGGGCGAGAGCCGTTCGCGGGCCCGCCGGCGGATGCACCGTGCGCAGCGCCGTCGCCGGCGCGGCGTCTGCCGCCTGCACCTGCTTCAACGCCGAGGCCGGATCGCTCGCGGACGTAGCGCCGAGCAAGCCGGCGACCCTGTCTCCGGCACTGGCCGTGAAGGCTGCGCCGCCGAAGAAGAGCGCGGAGAACGCGATCGAGGCGACCAGGCGCCTTCCGCGCGGCCTGCTGGGCCGACGCAGCGCGCGGGAGGCCGTCCCCACCCGCACGAGCGCCGGCCCTGGCCGTGGCCCGAGACTCTCAGGCCAGAACACGAAACCGTCGTCGAGCTCGTGAGGCTCTTGTGCGCTCGCCGCACGCGCCGTTACCGGCAGCTGCGGCAGCAGGTGACCGAGACGGCGCCTGCGCAAGCGCTTGATCCTTCGTGGCATGGGCTCTACTCCCCCTCCTCGTTGTGCGCCGAGCCCGCCACCCGGTCGCGGTTCCCCTCAGATCCGCCTCTTGATAGTGCATCGGAAGCACTCGCTTGGGACCCCCCTGAATAGGTGAGAGAACCGCTTCTCGGCGCAATTCACCCAAAGAGGGGAACGTGAACTCCAATCACCCCAACAAGGGATGTTCGTTTCAAATCGGCGGCACGATGATCGCAGCAAGCAAGTCAGGCGATGCGGAACGCCTAGAAAAATCGAGGGGGATTTTCCAAGGCGTGACAAACGTAAGCGCACCGAAGACTGCTTAGCCGGATCGACTCTTCAAAGCGAAGACCGTCGGCCGCGATACAGCAAGACCCTGTGCGTTCGCCAAGATGCGATGAGAAAGGTGTTGCACAAGACGATGAACATTCCCGATTGGATCGCCTTCGCCCGCGAGCATTTGCGTCGCGAAGAGGGTCAGACGATGGCCGAGTACGGAGTTGTGCTCGCCGTCATCACGATTGGCGCAGTGGGCGCGTTCGGTCTGCTTTCGGGCGGGATCACTGCTTCCATCAGCAAGGTGACGGGATTGCTTCCCTAGCCGACGCTTCACACGCTGACAATGCACCGCGCAACGATGAGGGGAGGTGTATTTCCGAGATGAATATTTCCGAGTGGATCGCGTTTGCACGTGAGAACTGGAAGAAGGAGGAGGGCCAGACGATGGCTGAGTACGGCGTCGTTCTCGCCGTCATCACCATCGGCGCAGTTGGCGCCTTCGGCCTGCTTTCCGGTGGCATCAAGGCATCGATTGGCAAGGTGACCGGATTGCTGCCCTAGTCATGGGCGCATGAGCGTCCCGGGTGGGGGCCTGGGACGGATAGGGGGAAAGGGAATGCCGCAACGGAAGCTCCACCGAGATGATGCTTTTCACGCAAGCCGTAAGCGCGAGGAGGGCCAGACGATGGCTGAGTACAGCGTCGTCCTGGCTGTCATCACGGTCGCATCCGTTGCTGTCTTCCCAGCGTTCGGGGCAGCTGCCCTGAACGTCGTAAAACAGGTGACCGGACTGTTGCCATAGCCGGCGCCGCGCTGGCGGGCCCCGAGGGGAACGGGGCCCGCCGGCGACAAAGAACTCCGAGGGGGAGCGATGCAGAGGACCGATTGTTTGCGCGACGAGAAGGGCCAGGCGATGACCGAATTCGCGGTCGTCCTGCCGGTCGTCGCGCTGGTCCTCTTCGCAATCCTCCAGTTCGGGATCGCCTTCAACAACTACCTGACCCTCACCGACGCGGTGCGCAGAGGCGCCCGCGTGGCGGCGGTCTCGCGCCAGACCGGAAGCGGATCCAGCGACACCGTCACCGCGGTGAAGCAGGCCGCCTCCGACCTCAACCAGTCCCAGCTCGCCGTCACCGTCAACTCGGGCTGGCAGCCGGGCGACGACGTCGTCGTCTCGGCCACCTACCCCTACGCGATCAGCCTCTTCGGCCTGGTCGTGAAGGCAGGGAACCTCAAGAGCACGACGACGGAGAGGGTCGAATGAAGCTTCGCGACGACAACGGCCAGACGATTGTGTTCACCATGCTCGCCCTCATCGGCGTGCTCGGGATGACGGCGCTCGTGCTCGACGTCGGCTCCTGGTTCCGTGCGCAGCGCGCGGCCCAGGCGACAGCCGACGCCGCGGCGCTTGCGGGCGCGCAGTTCCTGCCGAACGGGAGCGCAGCCGCGAGCGGCGCGCTCACCCAGGCGGGCAAGAACGGCGGCGGTGTCGCCGGCGTCGACATCACCATCACGTCGAAGCTCTCGCCGTCGGACACGATCGGCCTCCAGGCGACGCGCCCGGCGACGTCCTTCTTCGCGAAGGTGCTCGCGGTCGCCGACTTCACCGTCCACGCGAAGGCGAAGGCCAGCTCGGAGCTCCCGGCCATGGCGCAGTTCGTGGCGCCGATGGTCGTGAGCAAGGACCACCCGCTGCTCGCGGGCTCCGGCTGTCCGTGCTTCGGCCCGTCGACGACGCTGAACTTCGACCCGATGGGCGCGCCCGGCGCGTTCGGGATGCTGAACCTCGACGGAGGCGGCGGCACCGTCGGCACCTCCGACGAAGCCGATTGGATTCTCCGCGGCAATACCAAGATGCTTCCGCTGGGAGATTACAACTCAGATCCGGGCGCCAAGTTCAGCTCGTCTCAGCTTCAGGATGCGCTCAACGACCGGATCGGCACGGTGTTGCTCTTCCCGGTCTTCAGCAAGCTGATCGGAACCGGCCAGAACGCGAAGTACAACATCATCGGCTGGGTCGGCTTCTACCTGGACGGCTTCAGCATCCAGGGCAACAACGCCATCCTGAACGGTCATTTCACCAGCTATATCGCACACGGTATTCAGGCCACATCAGGTAATTCACAACCGGATTTCGGGGTCCGCACGATCTCGCTCGTCGAATAGTCCGTCCACATCTCGAGGAGACACAACCGCAATGACGACATATCGCCTTAGAAACCTAGGAGTAGCAGCCGGACTGGCGCTTGCAGCGGTCGTCCTCGTGGCTGCGTACCTCACGAATTACAAGCGTCACGTCCAGAACGGCGAGAAGCACATCGTCGTGTACGTGGCCGCTAAGCCCATCCCCGCGGGAACAGCCGCGGCGGATCTTCTGAACTCGAATCTGATCCGCAAGACGACGGTGCTCGAGCGCACGCTCGTGCCGGGATTCGTGAGCGATCCGACGAAGCTCGCGAACCTCTACGTCACGCGCCCGCTCTTCACCAACGAGCAGGTGACGCTCGACAGCTTCGGGAAGGCGAATGCCCGGGGAATCCAGGGTCAGCTCGCCGGTACCGATCGTGCCATCCAGGTGACCGGGACACCGGAGCAGCTGATGGCCGGCACGCTCCGCGTGGGCGACCACGTCGACGTCGTCGCGAGCTGGAAGATCGGCAAGGACGACAGCGTCCGGGTGAGCCGCACGCTCATCCGCGACGTCATCGTCCTGAGGGCACCCGACGTGGGGACGAAGGCCAGCATCACGAGCGGCACCTCCGGGAACACCGCGTCGGCCCAGCTCAAGATGAGCGACACCGAGTCGCGTGAGCTGTTCTGGATGATGGTCAACGGCGACTGGTCGCTCGAGCTGCGCTCACCGGTGCAGGCATCGAACGGCAAGGACGCCTACGACGACGCCGGCACGCTGCTCATGCCCGCGCTTCCGCCGGCCCTGCGCTCTGCGCTCCGCCTGTACGAGGCGAACATCATCAAGCAGCTGGAGGCGTCGAAATGAGCCCCTCTGAGAAGACACGCGTCTACATGACGGGCGCTTGCGACGGCATCGAGAAGCTGCGCGAGATGCTCGGCAACCACGAGGAGCTCGAGCTGCTCGGGTTCAGCGAGCATGTCGCAGGCGCGGCAGCCGCGCTGGCGGGGGGGCACCTGCAGGTGGTGCTCCACGCCACGCGCTCGTCGAGCCTGCCGGCGAACGAGCTGGTCGCAATCCGGGAGCTGACCCGGGCGCCGATCATCCTCGTCGCCTCCGGCGAGGCGTCGGACCTGCTCGAGGATGCGCTCGAGGCGGACGTCGCCGACGTCCTCCTGCTCCCGCAGCTGACGGAGAACGTCGTGTTCGCGATCCGCAAGGCCACACACGCGGGCCGGCGGCTCGCCGCGGCGGTCGGGCACAACGGGCGGATCATTACCGTGTTCTCGCCCAAGGGCGGGACGGGCAAGACCGTCGTCGCGACGAACCTCGCGACGGCGCTCGCCAAGTTCGAGGGACGGCGCACGCTGCTCCTCGACCTCGACCTGCAGTTCGGGGACGCGGCGATCATGCTCGGCCTGGAGCCGGACAAGACGATCTTCGACCTCGTCGTGGCTCCTGGTGAGCTCGACTCGGAGAAGCTCGCCGGCTACACGGCGAAGCACGCGTCGGGCCTGGACGTCCTGCCGGCGCCTCTGCGCCCGGAGGACGCGGAGCTCGTCACCGAGGCGAAGCTCGGCCGGTTGCTCGAGGTGGCGCGGGCGAGCTACGACA